>NZ_OMOR01000002.1 GCF_900302465.1 Ascidiaceihabitans donghaensis
ACGAGATGACGACTATGATGTGCCATATAGCACGGTTCATGTGGGAACAGTTGTGGGCGGCACCGCCCTGAACATTGTACCGGATCATGCAGAATTCCTGTTTGAAATCCGCAATCTGGCTCAGGACAATCCTGCAGACATCATGTCGCGTCTGGAAAAATACCGCGACGATTATCTGCGAGACCTGCGCACACGCTTCGGGGCGGCAGATATCACGATCGACATCACAAACACCTATCCTTCGTTGTCCACTGATCCGGCCAGCGCCGTTGTCGGTCTGGTCCAGTCACTGGCGCAAACCAACCGAACCATCAAAGTCGCGTTCGGCACAGAAGGCGGGCTGTTTTCGCAAAAACTGGACGTTCCGACCGTGGTATGTGGGCCCGGATCGATGGATCAGGGGCACAAGCCGGACGAGTACGTCGAGATATGCCAGCTTGCGGCCTGCGATGCCATGATGGATGCGCTGCTGGACCGCTTGGTGGCGGGTGTCTAGCAAAACATGCGCGTTGCTGGCAATCCGTGTGCATCGATTTGGGTGCGCACATGGTCGTAGAACGCCTGAACAATCGCAGATCTTGATGTGATCTGTTTGGTCGCCAACCCCAAAGTGATGTGGCCGACGTCTTCACAAATGGGAAGAATGGCCAAGGGCTGCCCGTCCGGGGCATAGGCAATCTCTGTGCCGATGCTAAGCAAGCTATACCCGTAGCCATTCGCCACCAGACTGCGCGCAACCGACAGATCGTTGGTGCGATCCGCGATATTGGGGGTGATCCCGAGACCGCGAAATGTGGATAGGAAATAGTCTCGGCTAAGAGGCAGATCGAGCAAAATCAAAGGGTCTGTGGCAATCTCGTGCAAAGACACGCAATCGCCTTGCGCCAGTGGATGATCGGGATGCAGCATGACACAGGGCCGCAGGGCCGCAAGCCCTTCGAAATGGATGTCTTGCGGGATTTCCATATCATAGGTGATCGCCACGTCGATTTCCGCCCGCGCCAATTGCTGGAACAGTGTCGTCTGATCGCCCGTGAACAAGGAAACACGCGATTCGGGGAAACTTTGTTCGAACGACTTGCGAAACTTCGCACTCAGCAACGGGGCAAGCGTGGACAATGCGCCAACAGCCAGCGGCCCGCCCGGCCTTTTGGCAACATCTTCCGCAATGTCATTCAGCGCCGCTGCGTCTGCAAGCATGCGTTTTGCTTCCGAGAACAACCGCCGTCCACCCGGCGTCAGCGTCAGCCCTTGCGCGTGGTGACGTACAAAAAGCTGTACCCCAAAATGCGCTTCCAATTGGTTGATGGCTGTCGAAATGGACGGCGAGGACACATTCAATTGCCCCGCCGCTTGCGCGATGGTTCCCGCATCCCCAACCGCAACAAGATATTCCAGTTGCCGATATGTAAACCGCACAGTCATGCCCTTGCATCGCCCGCAGGCCGCATCACGTCAAGCGGCGTCTTGACGGGCGATCCACAGCAGAAAGTCGCGGACCGTGCCTTCGTAGTCGTCTTCGGCCAGCGGTCCACCGGTGGCAAAAACCGACCCCAGCGCTGCTTGCATCGCTTCCAGTTTTTCACGGTCCTCGCGGTTCACGTCCTCCCACAGCGCGATACGCTGGTCGATGGTATCACCATCAAGGCTGTCGCCGTAGACAGACATGGACCAACGTACCCTGATAGACGTGGGGCTAAGGGGGCGGATGTTGAGAGACACCAGCAGGGATGCGGCCACGCTGACCACCTGACAAGGAAAAGCCGCAAACAGTGTTGAGCGGTGGCGTTCTTTTTCGCTGAGACCCGGCGCCCCTTCGCCGCGGGGCGGAATGTTGTCGGGATAGTTGGCAAAATAGCTGGTGAAACCCACGCCATTTGGTCCCTTTTTACTGAGGCCTGTTGGCGTGTACCCGTGCAACGTCTGCGGGTGCACAACGGACAGGTGGTAGCCTTCCATAAAGTTCTCGACCAGACATTTCCAGTTGCAGTTCCAGACCTCGCTGTCGCTGTGTACGGTCACATATTTCTCTGGCTCATACCGCCCGATCAATTCCCCAAGCCCCGCCAGTTCCACATCAATATCCGCAGGGTTCTGCGACAGGCTAACGTAGACAAACCCAAACCGCTGCACACAAGGAAACGTGCCCAGCTTGCATGTCTTGGCGTCAAAGCCTGCATTCTTCATGCGCGGTGCCCGCAGCAATGTGCCATCGGTGCCGTAGGCCCATGCATGGTAGCGACACACAAAACGGTTCGCATTGCCTTGTCCTTCGGCAAGCGGCATGCCGCGGTGACGGCAGACGTTTGACAGCGCTTTGATTTCATCTTTGTCGCGCACGATAATCAGCGGTTCGCCCAACAACTCAAGCGCCAGATAATCGCCTTGTTCTACATATTCATCGGCCCGCCCCACGCAATGCCAACCATCACGCAAAAAAGTCCTACATTCGTGGTCGAAGAACGCAGGGTCGTTGTAAAAGTAGCCCGGCAACCCTTGCGGCGCCCCATCGGGGGATGCTGCGCAATCGGCCAAAGTCTGGCGCATTTCAGAAACACGGGCTGTTTCAAACGCGCTGATGGCAACCTGTTCATTCATCGCCGGGTACTCCGTCAAAAGGGCTTCGCGTGGATCGAGGGGACGTTACGCGTGCCGCTCCGGTATTAGATTTGCGCATGCGGTCATGGGCCACGGCCGTCATCCTATTTGTTTGCGCTTTGAACCCGCGCGTTGATGTATTGGGCAAAATCATAGTTGGGCCGTTCAAGATGCGACAAATGCCCAGGCGCAGCGCCATCCGAAGACAGGCCTTTATAGACCTTTTCGGTGCAGCCTTTGTCCTCGACGTTCACATCATCCAGCAACGTTTTAAGTTGCTCGAAGTTCGCTTGCGCATCCACGTCGTCTGCATAGTCATCGGACATGCCACCACCAAAACCGATACGCACCTTGCCGACACCTTCGGGGTGTAGCGTTAGATACCAAAAGTATCCCGGTGTGAGGGTGATCATCAAACTGGGATAGATCGCCAGCAGGTAGGTCGTGCGCCGACGTTCGCCCTTCATCCGCGTGTTGTTGGGATGAGCCATCGCGATCTTCAGGGATTCATCCTTGAGGATCGTATGGTAATTGAACGCGTCTTCACCGGGCGGGCAAATCATTTCTTCCAGCTTGGAAAGACCACCAATGGTGCCTGCATGACAAACGGGCAGGTGGTAGCTTTCCATGAAATTCTCGGCAAGAACCTTCCAATTGGTGTCCCAGACATGGGTTTCAAAGAAGGTTTCTGTATAATTCGTCATGTCGTAGTCGCTGACCATATCTGCCACTTTGGACAGTTGGCTGGCCACTGGCGGGCTGTCAGGATTGAGCGACACAAAAACCCAGCCCAGCCATTCTTCGCAACGCACATCAGGCAGCTGGTAGTCGGATTTGCAGAACCCTTCGTTTTGGGTCATCGCAGGTGCACCGCGCAATGATCCATCCAGATTATACGTCCAGGCATGGTAAGGGCAGACGATGCTGCGGGTGTTTCCGCGCCCCTCAAGCAACGTCGACATGCGGTGGCGGCATACATTCGACATGGCCCGCAAAGCGCCGTCACCTGCGCGTAAAACGATAATGGGCTGACCGGCAAGCTCAAGCGTGACATAATCGCCGGATGCGGCAAGGGCCGACGCACGACCCACGCAGAACCAGTCCTTGGCAAAGATGTCGTTTAATTCGCGCTTCAAAAAATCATCGGATGTATAGACCGATGGCGGCATGGCACGGGCTTTTTCAAAGGGAACTGAAACAGTCTTCAAAAGCTCGTCTACCGCGTCTTTCATACCTGTCATTCCTTGTTCGGTTTTAACCCCATCGCATCGCGGGATGGCAAAACAGTCTTTCGATGTGCAAACGTGCTGCCAAAAGCAAATTCGGTAAAGGATACTCTTCAAAACGCCTGATTTGAGCCAGCCTAATCAAGCGCACATGCGATGGTGGCAGAACTGGGCGCGGGTTCGATTGATGTGGTGATTGATCTGGTCGCAGGCGAACAATGGCCGTCACTTTTAGAGGTTTTGCGTCGGGGAGGGCGCTATTTAACAGCCGGTGCAATCGCGGGTCCGATGTCCCAAATCGACGTACGCACACTTGACCTAAAAGACCTGACACTTATGAGGTGCACGTTTCAAGAAGACGAGGTGTTCACCAATTCGATCCGCTATATTGAGGCAAACGAAATCCGATCAGTGGTCGCAAAGACCTATCCTTTGCGTGACATCGCACAGGCTCTGTATCCGTACAGAATTTGCACTTCGTTTGCGAACCCACCTAACATCGAAAATTTAGCGCGTAATTGGGATTATGTTAATTTCTATAGCCGAATTGGCTTTCAGGACCAAGCTTTTCGGGTGGTGCTTTGCGACGAACGCCCTTACCACCCGTCACATCACGTATCAACAATTGCAGGAGCTGTTCATGTCAAACTCTGACAACGCCACCCAGAAGTTCCATTACATTTGCCAAACCTACGTTGAAAAAGATGCAGGCCGCGCTGGTCAGGCGACGTTGAAAATCGACAAGCAGTTCGAATATTCCAACGCCAATGATGCCCAAAACCGTGCCGAACGCGAAGCAATGCGCGACGATTGCGCAGGCGCGGATGCGTATATGCTGTGTGAAGACCTTGGCACCGGCGAAGTCGAAGCGCCCAGCTTTCTGGTACGTCTGGGGAATGTGCCCGAATTTGACGAATTTTAAGCCATACCAACACAGCCAGCGGAACGCCAAGCGCCGCTTGCATCATGCGCCATGATCGCCAATTGTGGCAACAACAACGGAGCACCAGATGCAAGACGGTAAAAAGGCAGGCGGACGTGGCCCCGGACGCACGACGCGTCAAGATTGGCTGACTGCGGCACTTGATACTCTGATCAGCGAAGGCGAGGATCAGGTCAAGGTTCTGTCTTTGGCGGCCATTCTGGACTGCCCGCGATCCAGTTTTTACTGGTACTTCAAAAACCGGTCCGAATTGATGGATGCATTGTTGGACACATGGGCCGCGACCAACACAAAAGCGTTGATTGATGCCGCTGACAACGACGGCGCTACAATCTGCGAGGCGTTGGCAAAGCTGTTCAGCAAGTGGGTTTACGGATCGGCTTTTGATACCAAACTGGACTTTGCCATTCGCGATTGGGCCCGCAGATCAGGCACGGTACGCCGTGCGCTGGACGAAAGCGACATCGCGCGAATTGCAGCCATCTCGCTGATGTTCGAACGTTTTTCATATCCCCCCGCTGAAGCGGATGTACGGGCCCGCATCGTATATTTCACCCAAATCGGCTATGCCACACTGGATCAACGCGAAGACTACGACACACGTATGAAACGCGGGGCGCAGTATCTGTTCTGTATGACCGGACAAACCCCGACACGTGACGAAATCGCGGCCCTCGCCCATCTTTACCCCAAAACAAACTACGTAGGTATCGACCATGTTCTCTGATACGCTTTTGACTGAAATTCGCGACCGCTTTGCACATGTTGACGCCTGCCCCTTTTCCGGGCCACGCGTGTTTTTCGAAAACGCAGGCGGGGCTTTGACGCTGAAATCTGCTGTCGAAACCTCGGCAAAGTTTGCTGCTATTCCGGACAACCAAGGGCGCGACAATCCCGGGGCACAGGCTTTGGGTGCGATCATCAAGCAATCCAAAGCCGACATGGCAACGTTCTTTAACACGCACATCGGCCAGTTCTTCGTTGGCGAAAGCGGCACGGAACTGACCTATCGTTTGATCCGCACGGCCGTGATGGGCACACCACAAGGGTCCGTTATCGGATCAACCGTCGAACACCCCGCATCCCGCAGCGCCGCGCAACATTGGGCGACTGTTGCAGGCAAACCCTATATTTCCGTGCCACACGACGACGCCACAGGGCGCGTCACAGCCGAAGCCTATGCCGCCCACATGACACCAGAGGTGCGTGTTGCTACTATTTTGCACACCTCGCCTGTCACCGGAATGGCCATTGACGTGGCTTCCATCGCCGCCGCAATTCGCGCTGTGGCGCCTGAATGTTTCATCATCGTCGATGGCATCCAACACGCAAGCCATGGTCACATCGACATCCAAAGCTACGACATCGACGGCTATGTCATCTCGCCCTACAAGGTCTTTTCGCGCCACGGATACGGGGTGGCTTGGGCGTCTGACAGATTGTCCCAATTGCCCCTCGAAGCCCTGATCGACGGCCCCAAGGAAAACTGGGAATTGGGGACACGCGACACCGGCGCATATGCTACATTTTCAGACGTCGTGGCCTATTTCGGGTGGTTGGGCCAGCAGGTTGGCGATGGCCAAACCGAACGCACCCACATCGAAGCCGCAGCAACCGCAATCAAGGCCCACGAAAAAGAGCTGACAGATGCGATGCTGTTTGGCACTGGCAACCTGCCTGGCCTGACAGATCTTGCAGGCATCACGATCATCGGCGGCGCGGACAACCCTGCGCGCGAGGGGCTTGTGTGTTTTGCCAGCGCTGATGTCCCCGCGGAGAAGATCGTGGCGCATTTGAACGACAGCGGCATTCGCACACATATCCGCAAGGCAGACCACTATTCGGGCAACATTCTAACGCCGCTTGGATTGCCTGCGGCCGTGCGGGTGTCCATGTGCCACTACAACACTCTGGCAGAGGTCAGCGCCTTTCTGACCGCGATGAAAGAGCTGACAGATGCTTGACCGCAACGGTCCCCTGCGTGGCCTGCGTGTCGTCGAAATGGCCGGTCTTGGGCCGGCGCCCTTTTGCGCGATGATGCTGGCCGACATGGGGGCGCAAGTCGTGCGCATCGCGCGTCCCGGTCAAAAGCCGCTGTTCGGGTTGGAACAGAAACACAATCTGTATGACCGCTCACGCAAATCCCTGACGTTGGATTTGCGCGATGCAGATGATTTAACGCGTGCGAAAACACTGATCAACAAAGCAGAAGTTGTGATTGAAGGGTACCGTCCGGGCGTGATGGAACGTCTTGGATTAGGGCCAGAGGCGTTTGAAGCGAGTAATCCGAAACTGGTCTACGGTCGCATGACCGGATGGGGGCAAACGGGGCCTTTGAAAGACCGCGCGGGCCACGATCTGAACTACATGGCAATCTCCGGCGCGCTGTGGTCCATAGGCCCCGCCAACACGCCACCCCCGCCCCCGCAAAACATCATTGCCGACCTTGCAGGGGGCGGCATGATGCTGCTGACAGGGGTTCTGGCCGCCACGATGAACGCGCGTAGAACAGGACAGGGTCAAGTTGTGGATGCCTGCATGTCAGACGGTGCGGCCCTCATGATGGTGCTCCAATACGGGCTGAACGCTGGCGGCGCTTGGGATGACACCAAACGCGGTGGCAACGTGCTGAACGGGGGCGCCGCGTATTACCGCTGCTACACGACCAAGGATGGCGGATATGTCTCTATCGGGCCAATAGAGCCACAATTTTTTGCCGCTTTGCTGGATGCCGTGGGTTTGCAAGACGACCCGCGCTTTTCAAAACAATACGGCGACCAAAGCGAAATGCACCCGGCTTTGGAAGCACTGTTCGCGGGCAAGACCCGCGATGAATGGTCTGCGATCCTGACAGATGTTGACGCCTGCTTTGCCCCCGTTCTGTCGATGCAAGAGGCGCCAACGCATCCACACAATCAGGCGCGCGGCACCTTCGTGGACACAGACGGGATCACGCAACCCGGCCCCGTGCCACGGTTCATGGGCACACCATCCGATCCGCCAACGCATGGAGACGCGGGACATGTCAATTTTGAGGAAGTGATGGAGAAGTGGGATTGATGAAGGCAACAAGTGCAGCAATAGAAAAATGTTTGACGGATGCGAAACGCGAGGATCATTCACCTCAATTCGTGCGAACCATGTTAGACGAAATATTTGAAAACGGTTACTTTGTTCACTCCATGGAAGTCCATGAAATCCAAAATGTGGATGAATGGCACCCACGAATAGACTGGGGAATTTACGGTCTAGACCATGGTTGGGATACTCTGGCTAAGTTTGATGCTGCGTATGCAAGACAAATTGTAGACCAAAGGCTTGGGATGGCGATGGAGTGTGAAAACCAAACGATCTGTCACATCTGGCTTGATGACTTAGTAAAATCTTAGCAAAGTCATTTTTGCTGTTTGATTGTCTGCAAAGTCGCCTCCCCTACCCGCTTGGCCTCGCATAACTCATCCGCCTTAACAAATCGGCCGTATTCTTCGCCTCAAATTTGCGCAACAATCGCGCACGCACGTCCTCAATCGTGCGCGGTGACAATTCCAATTCCCGCGCGATTTCCTTGCTGGTCAGGCCTCGGCTGAGGCGGGACAAAACCTCGCGTTCGCGTTTGGTCAGGCGCGGACCGTCCAGATGGTCGCGGATGGGCGCAAAGCTTAGGACCAGATGGGACAAGGGATCATCCGGCGCCAGCGTTCGTGCACGAAAGCGGAACCATTTGGGCACACCGTCTTTCTGGCGCATCATTCGTTCGTCCGAGTAGGCCCCCGTTTGCGCCATCGTCACAAGGCCAATGTCGCGCACACGGTCAAATTCGGCATGACTGGGGTACAGCATGCGAAAGGACTGTCCCAACAGTTCGGAACGACTGTAGCCAAGCAAGCTGGCGAACGTCAGATTGCAACTGCTCAAGGTCCGGTGACGTGACACTGCCAAGCCAATGGGGGCCGCGTCAAACGCCTCCAGCATTTCAGTCGTTACGTTATCCATTGCCAACCCCCGTGAATATACGGTATTGATACCGTACTCATGCGCCGCGATACTGCAAGTCGTTTAACGAAAGGTGTGAAATGACAACTTCGCTTATGACACGCATTGCGGCCAAGCGCGACGACTTGATCCAGCTGACGCAGGACCTGATCCGCATCCCCACATTGAACCCGCCCGGCGAAAACTATCAAGCGATTTGCGATTATCTGGACAAACGCCTGTCTGCCCACGGCTTACAAACACAACTGATCCGCGCCTTTGGCACACCCGGCGACAGCGAAAAATATCCACGCTGGAACATCATCGCGCGGCGCGACGGGGCGCACACAGGCGATTGCGTGCATTTCAACAGCCACACAGACGTGGTTGAGGTCGGCGCAGGCTGGACGTTTGACCCTTTTGGCGGAGAGATTGCCAATGGCAACATCTATGGGCGGGGGGCCTGCGACATGAAAGGCGGGTTGGCCGCATCCATCATCGCAGCCGAAGCGTTCATCGAAGAACACCCCGACTTCCACGGTGCAATCGAGATTTCCGGCACCGCAGACGAGGAATCAGGCGGTTACGGCGGGGTCGCATACCTTGCCGAACACGGCCATTTCAGCCCTGAAAACGTGCAACACGTCATCATTCCGGAACCTTTGAACAAAGATCGCATCTGTTTGGGCCATCGCGGCGGCTGGTGGGCCGAAATCGAAACCAAAGGCGAGATTGCCCATGGATCGATGCCATTCCTTGGCGATTGCGCTGTGCGGCATATGGGGGCTGTGATTGGCGAATTCGAAGACAAATTATTCCCCGCAATGGCCGCCCGCATAACGGATATGCCCGTGGTGCCCGAAGGGGCAAAGCAATCCACCATGAACATCAATTCGATCCATGGCGGGCAAAAAGAACAAGACGACGATTTTGACGGATTGCCCGCGCATTGTGTGCCAGACAGTTGTCGCATCGTGATTGACCGCCGCTTTTTGGTCGAAGAACCGTTGGATCAGGTGCGCAGCGAGGTCAAAGGGCTGTTGGAAGGACTGCGCGAAACGCGTCCCGATTTTAACTATGAAATGACGGAACTGAACAGCGTTTTGCCGTCCATGACCGACAAGTCCGCACCTGTCGTTGAAACCGTGGCCCAAGCGATTGAGGACGTGATGGGCAAAGCCCCCGAGTATGTCGCAAGCCCCGGAACCTACGACCAAAAACACATTGACCGGATCGGCAAGCTAAAGAACTGTATTGCTTACGGACCGGGTATTCTGGAGCTGGCACATAAACCCGATGAATATATCGGGATTGATGATATGCTCGACAGCGCAAAGGTGATGGGTGCAAGCTTGGAAACGCTTCTGCTGCCCAATAAAAACTGACTAAGGGAGACCACACATGAAACATTTCGTATCTCGATTGGCACTGGCCAGCGCATTGGGCGTTGCCGGTTTTGCCGCCCAAGCCCAAACCGACATCACCGTCGCGTTGCAGCTTGAACCGCCCCATCTGGACCCGACATCAGCCGCCGCCGGTGCAATTGATTCCGTGCTGTATTCCAACGTGTTTGAAGGTCTGACGCGCTTTATGGGCGACGGATCAGTTGTTGCGGGCCTTGCAAGCGGCTGGGAAATTTCCGAAGACGGTCTGACCTACACGTTTACACTGCGTGATGGTGTGACCTTTCACGACGGCAGCACAATGGACGCTGAGGACGTGAAATTTTCACTAGACCGTGCGCGCGCCGAAGATTCAGTGAACGCGCAAAAAGCACTGTTTGCAGGCATCACCGACGTAAGTGTGACCGACGCCTCAACTGTTGTTGTGACCCTGTCCGAACCAAACGGCAATTTCCTGTTCAACATGGCATGGGGGGACGCCGTCATCGTGGCCCCTGAAAGCATCGAGGGCATCAAGCAGACCCCCATCGGCACAGGCGCGTTCAAGTTTGTCAGCTGGACCCAAGGCGACAAAATCGAACTGGCCCGCAATGCTGATTATTGGGGTGAAGCCCCTGCGCTGGAAACAGCCACGTTCAAATTCATCTCTGACCCAACGGCTGCCTTTGCAGCCGTCATGGCCGAAGATGTGGACGTGTTTTCCGGCTTCCCCGCCCCCGAAAACCTGCCCCAGTTCGAAGCAGACCCGCGGTTCCAAGTGCTGGTTGGTTCAACTGAGGGCGAAACGATCCTGTCCACCAACAACAAGCAGCCCCCCTTCGACAACGTGAAGGTGCGCGAAGCTTTGGCCCATGCCATCGACCGCCAAGCCATCGTGGACGGCGCCATGTTCGGCTATGGCACACCGATTGGCACGCATTTCGCGCCGCACAATCCGGCCTATGTCGATTTGAAAGCGAACAGCAGCTATGACCCCGAAAAGGCCAAGGAGCTTTTGGCTGAGGCAGGCTTTGCAGATGGGTTTGAAACCACGCTGCACCTGCCGCCCCCCTCTTACGCCCGTCGCGGCGGCGAGATCATCGCGGCGCAATTGGCAGAGGTCGGCATCAAGGCGGAAATCACCAACGTCGAGTGGGCGCAGTGGTTGGAAACTGTGTTCCGCGGCAAAAACTTTGGGCTGACGATCGTGTCACACACGGAGCCCATGGACATCGGCATCTATGCGAACCCGGATTACTATTTCCAATACGACAATCCAAAGTTCCAAGAGCTGATGACCACATTGAACGCCACATCTGATCCCGAAGCGCGTACAGCCCTGATGGGTGACGCACAAAAGATGATCTCGGGCGATTATGTGAACGGCTACCTGTTCCAACTGGCGGCCTTGTCTGTCGCCAAAGCGGGTGTGCAAGGTCTGTGGACCAACGCGCCGACCCAAGCGACAGATTTGACTGGCGTCAGCTGGGCAAACTAAACCGGCGGGGCGGGGGACACCCCCGCCTTACCCCCCTGACGCAAAAGAGGTTTCTTAATGGACATCCACGCCGCAGGCACGCGTCCCACCACACGCGCCAATCCCGACTATTTCACCGGCACCGTGTGGATGGATCCCGTCATAGGATCAAAGCCCCCTGCCCGTCTGAATGCGCTTGTGGTCAGCTTTGAACCCGGCGCGCGTACGGCATGGCACACCCATCCTTTGGGGCAGACTTTGTATGTCATGTCTGGCACGGGTCGTGTGTGTTTGCGTGGCGAAGCGCCCCAGATCATCCGCGCCGGTGATACGGTGTGGATCCCGCCCCATGAAGATCATTGGCACGGCGCAGGTCCGGACACAGGCATGGTGCATATGGCGATGCAAGAGACGCAAGATGGCTCTGCCGCCGATTGGGGCGACCACGTCACCGACGCCGAGTTTCACCAAGAACCGCTTTGATTGCATTCGTGATCTCTTGCCGAACAGGACCGGATCGCGGCGCGTCATGCAAGGTCGTGAACCAATGGTCAGGTGGATTGCGCCCGCGGCTGTTGCCCTCAAAGCGAAGCGCACGCAGCACTTTTTGTGCGGGCTCAGGCAACACCTCTGGCGCATCATATCCGTTCAGCACCCCCCAAATCCCTGTCCAACAGCGGCCCACCGACCATGGATTGTAGCCGCCGCCTCCCAGCACCAAGAGACGTGGTGCCGCGTGCATCAAGGCCCCGACAATCGCGCGGTGCGCATTATTTGACAGCGCCAGTCGCGATTGTGGGTCTTCCTCAATCGCGTCCGAGCCGCATTGGATCACCACAGCATCAGGCGCAAAATCCGAGATCAACGGCACAATCATCTCTTTGCGTATCAAAGCCATTTCGCTGTCATTCAGGCCCGCAGGCACAGGCAGATTGTAAGTCTGACGTGTTGTGTCGCCTTCAACCACACCCGTGCGCGGCCAACGATCAACTTCATGCACGGAGATCATCAGACACTCGGGATCATCTCCAAAGGCATGTTCGACCCCGTCAGGATGATGCGCGTCAATGTCCAGATAGGCGACCCTTTGTACGCCGTGCCGCCGTAACGATAACAGCGCCAGAACCGGATCGTTCAAATAGCAAAACCCGTTTGCGCGGGCAGGCATACCGTGATGTGTGCCCCCCGCAGGATGATAGACAA
Source organism: Ascidiaceihabitans donghaensis (assembly GCF_900302465.1). NCBI lineage: Bacteria > Pseudomonadati > Pseudomonadota > Alphaproteobacteria > Rhodobacterales > Paracoccaceae > Ascidiaceihabitans > Ascidiaceihabitans donghaensis. The sequence continues at coordinate 12,802 of NZ_OMOR01000002.1, forward strand.
CGCCCCCTTTTGCCAACAATTCACCGGCCAACAGCGATCCACCGGCAGCGGTGGCGGGGCGGCGGTAAATTTCGGGGAACACTGGATTGGACGGCGTGCCCAACCCGAACTTTTCACGCACCGCATCCGTCACCGTTTGCGCAGCTTCGGCAGCCACCAACGCATCCAGATATTCTGCATCATGCCACACAGCCAAAGCCGCTGGTTTGGCACGTGGACTGGGCACATAGACCTGCGCAGGCAACCAGCCCAAAGCCCGGCTCAAATCCATTACCGTCGACACACGCGGCACCCGCAAAGGGTGCCAATCTCCGTAAGTCGAACCGCGGTAGATTTCCGAGCCAATGAACAAAGGACGCTTTTCCATGGCCTACACAGCTAACGCATTTGAACGAACAGTCTAGGCGCCAATGATCCGCTACACACTCAAACGTCTGATGTCGCTGATCCTCAGCCTGTGCATCGCAAGCGTGCTGATTTTCTTTGTGATTGAAGTCGCACCCGGAGATCCCGCATCCTTCATGCTGGGCATCAACGCGCAAGAGGAAACCATTGCAGCGTTGCGCACCGAACTGGGCCTGGATGTGCCAAAATGGCAGCGTTATGTGGCGTGGGTGCAAGGCATGCTTGTGGGGGACTTTGGCACCTCCTACACCTACCGCACGCCTGTTGCACAAATGGTTGCGGACCGTTTGTGGGTGTCGTTGCCATTGACGCTTTACGCGCTGACCTTGTCCACGGTGATCGCCCTGCCCGCTGGCATGTATGCGGCGGCGCGGCGCGGCCGTTTGGGGGATGTTGGCATTATGGGAGCGACGCAATTCGGGGTCGCAGTGCCCAACTTCTGGTTCGCGATGATGCTTGTGTTGGTGTTTGCCATCAACCTGCGCTGGTTTTCCGCAGGCGGGTTTGCCGGTTGGGACAAGGGCTTAGGCGCGGGTCTGTGGTCGCTGACGTTGCCCGCCATAGCGCTTGCCTTGCCCCAAGCCGCCATTCTGGCCCGCGTCATGCGCAGCGCCCTATTGGACGTTTTGACCGAAGACTACATGCGCACCGCCCGCGCCAAGGGCCTCACCAAGTCGCAAACCATCTGGCGGCACGGGCTGCGCAATGCCCTGATCCCCGTGCTGACGATCATCGGATTGCAGTTCTCGTTTCTGTTGGCGGGGTCTATCATCATCGAACAAGTGTTTTATCTGCCCGGCCTTGGGCGACTGGTGTTTCAGGCGATTTCGGCCCGCGATCTGATCGTTGTGGAAAGCGTGGTCATGCTGCTTGTCTTTGCTGTGATTGTCGTCAACTTTGCTGTCGATCTGGCCTATGCCGCTGTCGACCCCCGTCTCAGGTCACGCACATGAACCGCAACCTTGTCATAGGTGGGGTGCTGTCGCTGCTGGCGATTGCCGCCGCCCTCGTGTCCTTTGTCTGGACTCCTTTTGAACACACCGCAATGAACATCCCCGCCAAATTGCAAACCCCAAACGGTGTGCATTGGTTTGGCACCGACCACTTCGGACGCGACATCTTCAGCATGATTATGGTGGGGGCACGAACGTCGATTGCGGTGGCTTTTGTGGCGGTCGGCATCGGTATGGCGCTTGGCATTCCGCTGGGGCTTTGGGCCGCGGCGCGTAAAGGATCATACGTGGACGAGCTGATTATGCGCGCCAACGACCTGATTTTTGCCTTTCCCTCGTTGGTCATCGCCATCCTGATCACCGCGATTTTCGGGGCAGGCGCCATCAACGCGATTATCGCCATCGGCATCTTCAATATCCCTGTCTTTGCGCGGGTGGTGCGGGGTGCGGCCATGCCGATCTGGGAACGTGAATTTATCCTCGCGGCCCGTGTTGCTGGCAAGAACGCGGCGCGCATATCGCTGGAACACATTTTGCCCAACGTCATGAACCTGCTGATCGTGCAGGCCACCATCCAGTTCAGCCTTGGCATTTTGGCCGAGGCGGCCCTGAGTTACGTGGGTCTGGGCGCTCAGCCCCCCACCCCAAGCTGGGGACGGATGCTGGCAGATGCGCAAACCCTTGTCAGCATAGCCCCGCACATGGCGCTGATCCCCGGCTTTGCCATCATCATCACGGTGTTGGGCCTGAACCTGATGGGGGACGGGTTGCGCGACTATCTGAACCCACGACTTCGGGTGGCGCGGACATGAGCCTGCTGAGCATTCGCAATCTGTCCCTGTCGATTGGTACGGCCACAATTCTGGAAAACGTGTCACTTGACGTGGCACCCGGTCAGATTGTGGCCGTGACCGGAGAAAGCGGGTCAGGCAAATCCATGACGGCACTTGGGGTCATCGGATTGTTGCCTGATCACGCGATCACAACCGGCGACATCCTGCTGGATGGTGAAAACCTTTTGGACCAATCCGAAGCCCAAATGTGCCAGTTGCGGGGCAACGACATCGGCATGGTGTTTCAAGAACCGATGACCGCGTTGAACCCGGTACAAACCATCGGGGATCAGGTGGCGGAAACGATCCTGATCCATTCCAACACATCGAAACGGACGGCGCGTGCGCAAGCCGCCGACATGTTGACACGTGTGGGCTTGCCGCAAGACAAATTCCCTTTGTCGCGCTATCCCCACGAGCTTTCGGGCGGGCAACGGCAACGCGTCGTGATCGCCATGGCTATCGCGTTACGTCCCAAGCTGCTGATTGCGGATGAACCGACAACGGCTCTGGATGTCACAACCCAAGCGCAAATTCTTGATCTGCTTCAGGATCTCGCCCGCGATTACGATATGGGATTGCTAATGATCACCCATGATCTGGCCGTTGTGTCGGACATGGCCGACCATATTGTTGTGATGCGATTGGGGCAGATCGTCGAACAAGGTGCCACAAACGCATTGCTTGCCAACATGCAGCATGACTACACCAAAATGCTGTTCGCGGCGTCAGGGCACGAAGTTGCATTGCCCCCGGTCACGCAGTCTAAACCGCTGCTTAGGGTCAATTCTGTGCGGCGCAGCTACAAAATGCCGCGCACGTCCTTGTTCGGGGCGCCCGCGATGTTCGAGGCGCTGAAAGGCGTCAGCTTTAACATAGATCGCGGCGAACGTGTGGGGCTGGTGGGGGAAAGTGGCTGCGGAAAATCGACGCTCACACGGGCCATTCTGGGGTTGGACGTTGTGCAGTCGGGTGAAATCCTGATCGACGATGCCCCCGTTTATGCGGGGCAGACCCCCGACCTTGATGTGCGGCGCAAAATGCAGGTGGTGTTTCAGGACCCCTTTGGCAGCTTCAACCCAAGGCACAAAGTCGACAGGTTAATCACCGAACCGTTCCATTTGCTGAAACAACCGCCCAAAGGGGCTGCGCGACAGGCGCTGATTGGCGAAACACTTGAGGCCGTGGGCTTGGCAGCCGCGGCCCAACACAAATACATCCATCAGTTTTCCGGCGGCCAGCGCCAAAGAATCGCAATTGCGCGCGCTTTGATCATCAAGCCTGAACTGATTGTGTTCGACGAAGCGGTTAGCGCGCTGGATGTGTCGGTGCGCGCCCAAATCCTTGACCTGTTGGCGGACCTAAGTGCACGTTACGGGCTAACATATTTGTTTATCAGCCATGACTTAAGCGTGGTGAAAACCGTGACCGACCGCGTGTTGGTCATGAAAGCCGGACAAATAGTTGAACAAGGTGTGACGGCTCAGGTCTTTGCAAGCCCGCAACATCCCTATACGCAAGAGCTGTTGAACGCGGCACCCAAACTGCCAGACCTCCACCCCCTCGGATCATCGCTTTAGGATGACCACTCTAAAGGACGCAATCACGTGATATTCCTTCGGCTTTTACTGGTTGTGCTGTTGGCATGCCCTTTCGCGGCAAGCGCCCAAGAAAAAGTGCGCAAAAGCGATGTGGTGCGGCTTTTGCAGAAACTGCAAACCGAACAGAACAACCCGCAGGCATTGCGCGCGGCAGGATTTGAAGGCGAAAAACTGAAGCTGATGTTGGACCACGGCACCAAGCTGGCCAACAACCAGACGATCCTGGGACACATGGCCGATCAATTGATCAACGCCCGCAATGCCCCCACACCAACCAACCCTGTGGGTGGGCTGCTGGCGCCGCTTTTGGACCGCGGCATGCCCTATATGCCCGTCAGCGAACAGATCTATCACATGAAGGTCGAACTGACGGTGATGCAAGCCATGAGCACCGCCAACTGTGGCCGCTCTGTCAAAGATACAATCGCCCCCGAGGTCTTTGGCCGCGCCCTTGTTCAAACCATGGCGCGGCTGAACGCGCCGGCCCTGAAGGAATACCTGCGGATCGTGCGCAAAGCTTCGACGCTTGGGGTCTCACGACCCAACCCGCCCCGTATCGCGGATGCAAAACGCGAAAAAGTGCTGGAAGGATTCGCAAGCGCTTTGGAAGTCACAGCCGCTGAAAAAGGGCTAAGCCGGGCATATGCGCGATCCGACACCGACATGCGCGGGTTAAGCAACCGCGAAGCCTGCGGATTGGGGCTGTTGTTTATCGAAACCATCATCGACACCAAAGGGCCGAACCAGAAGCCGTTGTTGCAACTGTTCTGGCGCGACTTTCAATAGAAGGAAAACCACCATGCGACTGGACCAAAAAACTGCAATCGTGACTGGGGCCGCGTCCGGCTTTGGCGCAGGGATCGTCGCAAAATTCGTGGCTGAAGGGTGCCGGGTTCTGGTCGCGGACATCAATGCAGACGGGGCGAAAACCGAAGCGGCCAAGCACGGGGCATCTGCTGTTGCGTGTACCGTGAATGTGGCAGACGGCGCGTCGGTCAAAGCCATGGTGGATGCCGCACTTGCTGCGTTTGGTCACGTCGACATTCTGGTCAACAATGCCGGCGTGACGCATTTACCGGCGCCTATGGAAGACGTCACCGAAGACGATTTTGACCGCGTCTACAACGTGAATATGAAGTCCGTCTACCACAGCGCCCGCCACCTTGTGCCGCACATGAAATCCCGCAAAAGCGGCGCAATCCTGAACATCGCATCCACTGCGGGCGTCTCTCCACGTCCGCGCCTGAACTGGTACAACGCCTCAAAAGGCTGGATGATCAATGCCACCAAGGGCATGGCCGTGGAACTGGCCCCCGAAGGCATCCGCGTCAACGCGTTGAACCCTGTGGCAGGGGAAACACCGCTGCTGAAAAGCTTCATGGGCGAAGACACCCCGGAAATGCGCGCCAAATTCCTGTCGACGATTCCACTGGGGCGTTTTTCGACACCCGAAGACCTCGCGAATGCCGCGTGTTACATGTGTTCGGACGAGGCCAGCATGATAACAGGGGTGGCCATGGAAGTAGACGGGGGACGGTGCATATGAAGACGGTCAACCTTGCAGAGAAACTCGCGCAGTTCGACAGCCACTGGGACCCCCATGTTGTGGCGGATTACAACGGCAACGACGTGATGGTCGTGAAATTTCAAGGCGAATTCCCGTTTCATGACCACCCTGACACGGATGATTTCTTTTTGGTGCTTGAAGGGGAAATGACAATGGATCTGGACGGCGCACACCACACCGTCAAAGCGGGGGAATTGTTCATCGTGCCAAAAGGCGTCACCCACAGGCCCCGCGCCGAACACGAATGTAAGGTCTTGCTGATCGAACCCAAAGGTGTGCCAAACACTGGTGATCCTGAAACAGCCGCTGCAAAACCACACATCTGATCCTGCTTCATCTCGCAAAATAAACCTTCGCCGAAGGCCTGAAATCCAAATGAACCCCGGCCCCAAAAACAGCATTACAGATATTGCCGGACTAAAAGTCGGCAACGCCCAAAACGACACCCTGAAATCAGGCACAACAGTGCTGGTGGGGGAAGTACCTTTCACGGCCAGCGTGGCTGTGATGGGCGGCGCACCCGGAACACGCGAAACCGACCTTTTGGCCCCCGACAAGTCCGTCGCACAGGTTGACGCGCTGGTTCTGTCGGGCGGGTCCGCTTATGGGTTGGACGCGTGTTCAGGGGTTGTTGACGGGTTGCGTGCGCAGGGGCGCGGCTACAAGGTGGCAGACGCAATCATCCCGCTTGTTCCGGGTGCTATCTTGTTTGATCTGATCAATGGCGGCGAAAAAAATTGGGACACCAACCCCTACCGCCAGCTTGGGCGCGACGCGTTTGAAGCCGCCTCTGAACAGTTTGAAATTGGCACCGCGGGCGCGGGCACAGGGGCTTTGACAGGCATGTACAAAGGCGGGCTTGGCACCGCATCTTTGGTTTTGCCAAATGGGGCCACAGTGGCCGCATTGGTCGCTGCAAACCCCATCGGCAGCGCCACAACACCGTCCGATACGCACTTCTGGGCCGCACCGTTCGAAATTGACGGCGAATTCGGCGGCAAAGGTCCCGATCCATCCAGCGGTTTGGGCCGTGATTTGACCAGCCGGAAAATGACCGCCCTGTACGAGCGCGCGAACACAACCATCGCCATTGTCGCCACCGATCTGACATTGGACAAAGCCCAATGCTTGCGGTTCGCGACAGCCGCCCATGATGGTATCGGACGCGCCATTGTTCCCGCGCATTGTCCAGCTGATGGCGATCTGGTTTTTGGCGCAGCGACAGGTGCGCATCCCATGGACAGCCCTGCCCGCGATTTGTTGATGGCAGGTCATGGCGCGGCCTTGTGTCTTAGCCGCGCAATCGCCCGCGCGGTCTATGCGGCGATTCCTGCCGAAGGTGATCTGCTGCCCTGTTGGAGCGATCACAATGCCTGAATTTGCCCATGATGGCGTGACCATACATTACGAGATCAGCGGCCATGGCCCGCCTTTGCTGATGATTGCGGGGATGCTCAGCGACAGCGCCAGCTGGGCGCCTCTTGTCCCATTGTTAGAGCCGCATTTCACCCTGATCCGCCCCGACAACCGAACCACAGGTCGCACACGGCCAATGGGCGCTCCGGCCTCAGTCGCCCATTTCGCATCTGATGCCCTGGCCCTGCTGGATCATCTGGATCTGCAACAAGCCCATGTTTTAGGTCATTCGATGGGCGGCGCCGTCGCAATGACCTTGGCGCGGTCTGCACCGAAACGTGTACGATCATTAGCATTGGCCGCTGCGGCCCCCCTACAGCTCAACCGCAATCTTGCGCTGTTTCAGACGTTGCTGGCCATTCGCAAAAGCGACGCCAGCCCCGACACATGGCTGCGTGCGTTATTCCCGTGGCTGTTTGACCCTGCGGTTTACGAATTGGAAAATGCCGTGCAAGAGGCCGTCGATGCTTCGCTTGCATACCCCTTTGCGCAAAGCGCGGATGCCATGTCGCACCAGATCGCAGCATTGGCCGATTTCGATCCGACGCCATTGCTGGGCCCATACCCTATGCCCGCCCGCGCTTTTCTGGGCGAGAATGATCTTTTGTTGCCTGTCGCCGTCGCACAAAAAGCGCTTGGCGATATAGACACTGTGATTTTGCCCGGCGCAGGTCACTCCATTCATTGGGATGTTCCGGACGTCGTCGCCCATCATCTAACAACCTTTACGAGGACCGCATGACACAAGACCTATATGGCCTGCCCGTCACAGGGGCCGATGCTGCCGCGCTGCAAGGCATCAACGATCTGATCCACGGCTTCATCAGCTTTGATCCCAAAGCCACAAATGTCATGAAAGCGGCCGTTGACGCACCTGAATGCTGTCTGGCCAACACCTACACAGCCATGATCTGGATGTTGCTTGAAGCCCCGATCGCAGCGGCCAAGGCCACCCCCTTTATTGAGGCAGCCGAACGCGTAGCTCCAAAAGTGACTGTGCGCGAACAACTTATGACACAAGCTATTCGCGCCTGGGTCGATGGTGATGTTCCCGCCTGCATCACGCTGTGCGAAACCATTCTGGAGGACCATCCCCGCGATATGGTGGCTTTAAAGCTGGCGCAGTACCACACATTCAACATCGGCGATTTCGCAAGCATGCTCCGCGTGGCTCTGAAAACCATGCCAGCGGCCGACGACATTCCCTATGCCCATGGGATGGTGTCTTTTGGCTATGAAGAATGTCACCTTCTGGACGATGCCGCCGCTTCTGCGCGGCGCGCTATGGACATTCAACGTGCCGAACCCTGGGCGCATCACACGCTGGCCCACGTCTATCTCACGCGCGGTCAAATCACCGAAGGTATCGCGTTTTTGGAAAGCGTCGCAGACACGTGGGACGGGCTAAATTCATTTATCCATTCGCATCTTTGGTGGCACATGGCGCTGTTCTATATCAGCGCAGGCCGTCCGGAAGATGTGCTGCAAGCCTATGACACCCATGTGTGGGGGTTGGCCAAAGACTATTCCCAAGATCAGGTCGGCGCCGCATCATTGCTGGCACGCATGGAATTCGCGGGCATTGACGTGGGCGCACGTTGGGGGGATGTGGCTGATTACGTGGCCAAACGTGGCGCAGACACGGTTAGCCCGTTTCTGACGCTGCAATATCTATACGCTTTGGGCCGTGCAAAGCGTCCCGAAGGCGAAGCCCTTTTGGACGCGATCGAAGCCCGCGCAAAAGATACGACACAACACGATCACAAAACATGGGAAGACGTGGCATTATGGGCTGCCCACGGCATCGCCGCACATGCAGCCGAAGACTGGGACGATGCGATCCGGTTTCTGGGCAAGGCGCTGCCCCGGCTGGCAGAATGCGGAGGAAGCCACGCACAGCGGGATCTGTTTGAACAAATCCACCTAGATGCGTTGATCCAGTCGGGACAAGCATCAAAGGCGCAGCAGGTCCTTGAAATGCGGCGCACCTTTGATCCGGGTGGCGTGCCCTTGAATATGATGCTGGCGGATGTTTATGACCAATCGGGATTGCCCGGCCAAGCAGCCATTGCACGAGCGCGCGCTGAAAGCGCCAAAGCGACGCTGCATTAGCCGTTTTCTTGGAAAGAAAACGTAGCGGAGAATTTCAAATTTTCCGCTACCCTCACGTTTTTCGGAGCACAGAGGCCAAATCCACCACATCGGTTTTGTGACCCAGAGTCTCAAGCACTTTGTTCACGATGTCGTCCGCTGTCAGACCTGCGTCTGCATACATCTCGTCCGGGCTGGCCTGATCAATGTAACGGTCCGGCAAGTGCATGGTGCGCACCTGCAACCCCTTGTCCAGCATCCCCGCCCCCGCCATGGCTTGCAACACCATCGCACCGAAGCCGCCCATGGCGCCCTGTTCTACAGTAATCAACGTCCGGTGCGTTCCCGCAAGTTCGCCAATCAAACGCATGTCCAAAGGCTTGGCAAAGCGGGCGTCGGCGACGCTGACCGAAATCCCGTCTGCCTCCAGCGCATCTGCCGCCGCCTCACAATCCTGCAACGATGTGCCAAGCGCCAACAAGGCCACGTCGGAACCTCCTTCGCGGATCATGCGGCCTTTGCCAATCTCAAGAACCTGACCCCGTTCGGGGCGCTCGACCCCTGTGCCGTTGCCACGCGGATACCGGAACGCAATCGGCCCGCTGTCATGCGCCGCAGCCGTGGCCACCATGTGCGTCAGCTCTGCCTCATCTGCGGCAGCCATCACAACCATATTGGGCAAACTGGCCAAGAACCCCACATCAAAAGCCCCCGCATGCGTCGGGCCATCCGCGCCCACCAATCCGGCACGATCCAAAGCAAAACGCACAGGCAGATTTTGCAATGCCACGTCATGCACAATCTGGTCATAACCGCGCTGCAAGAAACTGGAATAAATCGCACAAAAGGGTTTCAAACCGGACGCCGCCATCCCTGCGGCAAAGGTCACAGCATGCTGTTCGGCGATGCCAACATCAAACACACGTGCCGGAAAGCGGTCCTGCAAAATGTTGATCCCTGTGCCCGACGGCATCGCGGCAGTGACCCCCACAATCGCCACGTCCCGCGATGCTTCGTCGGTCAGTGCCTCGCCAAAGACGCTGGTGTAGGATGGCACATTGCTTTTGGTTTTTTTCTGAACACCGCTGGCCACATCAAATTTCGCAACGCCGTGGTATTTGTCGGCCGATCCTTCCGCTGGGGCATAGCCTTTGCCTTTGACCGTGCAGGCGTGAATCAAAACCGGCCCTGTTGCGCGGCTTCGCGCGGCGCGTAGCACTTGCAGCAGCTGATCCATATCGTGTCCGTCTATCGGGCCGATGTAGTCAAATCCAAGTTCCTCAAAGAACGTGCCACGGCTTTCCAGACCCGTCACCATTTCACGCGCGCGGCGTGCGCCATCACGCACCGGTTTGGGTAGTGCGGATTCGACCCCTTCTGCCACAGCGCGCAGGCCCGCAAGGGGGCCTCGTTCGGACAGGCTGGACAGATAGCCCGACATCGCACCCACTGGCGGAGCGATGCTCATTTCATTGTCGTTCAGGATCACGAACAGGCGGCGCCCTTCGGCCCCGGCGTTGTTCATTGCCTCATAGGCCATGCCCGCGCTGATCGATCCGTCGCCGATGACCGCAATGGCATCGCCTGTCGCCTGGCCCAGATCGCGACCCACAGCGAACCCCAATGCTGCAGAAATGGACGTCGAGGAATGCGCCGCGCCAAAAGGATCGTATTCGGATTCACTGCGTTTGGTGAAACCGCTTAGGCCCCCCTTTTGACGTAGAGTGTTCATGCGATCGCGTCGGCCTGTCAGGATTTTATGCGGGTAACACTGGTGCCCCACGTCCCAGATCAACTTGTCGCGGGGCGTGTCAAAGACCGCGTGGATGGCAACCGTCAGTTCCACAACCCCCAAAGAAGACCCCAAATGCCCCCCTGTTTCGGACACGGCCTGCACCACTTCGCAGCGCACTTCATCCGCGAGGGTCCGCAGTTGCGGATCGGTCAGCCCGCGCATATCGCGGGGTCCGGCAACACGGTCTAGAATTGGGGAATTTGTCATAGCGCACATCCAATCTGTTAGACCTCTGACGCCTTGCCCGCGTCGTATCGAGGTCAGAAATAAAAAGGCGCTGCACCCGTGTTTCCAAAGATGCAGCGCCAGGTTCCTGTAGCCAACAGGAAGGGAACCGGGGTGTTGAGCCCCGCTGCCCGGATCAAGGAAGCCAATGATCCGTGCCTGGCATCGCGGGCAAGCCCGGAAAGGCCGCCCGCGAAAGTCTTATTCTTCCGCGTACTCAGGTGGCTCTGACGAGGCCAGCTCCGGATAGTTTTCGATCACATTCAGACCCTGCAAAGGCTGTTGGTAGCCCTTGTGGCAAGTCTTGCAGGCCGCTTTGGGCGCATCCGCATAGATCGGGCCAAGACGGTTTGCCGGGTATGTGTCTTTCAACGGCACAAGGTAATCGTTGTTGATTTCCTGCACCATCAAGATGCCCAAAGACGCCGTGCCCCACTGCGGTGTGACTTGGCCACCATCGTAAAAGGCGCGGGAGTTGTGACAGAACACGCAGTTCACGCCGAGTGAGTTCGCAAAGTAATTCATCAAGGAATACGTGCGTTCGGTGTCTTGGATGCTGGCGTAACCATCTTGACCCGGCACACCCGCTTCACGGCTGTCGAGGCTGTGAACCGCGATGGTTTCTTCCTCAAGCAGGTATTTTTCCAAAGCGTCCGACGGCAATGACGTCGATTGGCTCAGCGACGTGGCGCGGTTCTGGTTGGCGGACCAGCCTGCCGTCTTGGCGTTCACGGGCGAGATGCGGAACCAGATGTTGGATGGCACATGTTCGCCGCGGTGGCAGGTGTAGCATGTCACGCCGACTTCCTTGTTGGCGTTGACGTGGCCGTCCCATTCTTCGTTGATGGCTTGCGTCATCTCGATCATGCGGCGCGACACGACTTTGGTGTAAAGATCGTCGTTGCCATAATCCTCAAGGTCCACGTCGCCGTGGCAATAGGCACAGCCTTCTTCCGGTGCGACCCATTGCGTCATGGCGGCCATCAGACGGTTGAAATTGTCATCAGTCAGATCGCCCAGCACCTGCACATTCTGATAGATATCTTTCGCCAGTTCCTCACCACCTTCAGGCACATACGGCGTGTCCTCGGTGTCGAAGTTTTCGATGTCGGGATCTGCCTTGGCCAAAGCCACGTTGAACTCCGGCACCGACATGCCCGTGCCGCGCGGGCCCGTCTGCATGCTGGTTGTCTGGGCCGGGTTGCCCCATGTCACGATCAGAGCTGCCGCAAAGATGGCGCAGCCCACCGCCCCCACCGCAATGGCGGGGCCAAAGATGTTGGTGGGATTGTCGGCGTTCCATTTGTCAAACCACTTGGGAAACATCGCTTAGTCCTCCTTCCCGATGAAGGCTTCGTAAGATCCGTAGTCCTCGTAGCCGTATGAGCCGTCATACATTGGTGCAAAGTTGTGTTCTTGCGCCCAGATGAACCAGTTGTCGACGACGGTGCCTGTCAGCAGGATGCCGATGCCGCCGGTGATCGGGGTCAAAACCGCGAACCACCAGGCCCAGCGGTGGATGCCTTCCATGGTGGCGTTGAACCCCATGGTCCAGCGCCAGAACAAGGCCGCGCGTTCGGTGGCCGTGCCACGGTCATAGATCTGCTCCAACTCGCGGTCGCCGCCGTAACGCGTGACGGCCAGAATAGTGCCGCCGTGCATCGCAAACAGCAGGACAGAGCCATAAAGGAACACAATCGAAAGACAGTGGAACGGGTTGTAATAAAGGTTGCCGTAGCGGATCGAAAACGCGGTGGTCCAATCAAGGTGCGGGAAGATGCCGTAGGGCACCGCCTCTGACCAACTGCCCATCAGCACGGGACGGATCAAACCAAGCACAAGGATCAGGAACAGCAGCGCGGCAAAGGCCCAAGCCACATGTTTGCCCATCTTGTGCTGTTGCGCCAATTGATAGGTGCGCAACCACCATGTGACGCAACCCACCAGAAAGAACATGCCCGCGATGATGAAGGCACCGCCGTCGTTCAAGGGTGGCATGCTCAGCCCGTATTCGGGACCGGGGGGTTCCAACGCCAGCCAGAACAACTGGCGCAGCAGTTCAGGCACAGACCAGTCGACCTGAACCAAAAAGGAAAAGCCAACGATGTTGAACCAGATCATAAAGCACACGCAGGAAATGATCCCGTACATGTTTGCATTGACCGGCCCGATTTGGGCGTTGCCGATGAAGCCGGCAAGGCGCGAGAAGAAAGGCTTAAGCGTGCGTTCCTGCATCAACTCGCCGCTGTCATCCATGCCCCATTCGGGATTGCCCTGGACCAGCACCTGATTGAAGATGTTTTGATAGGTATTAAACATGGATCACAGTCCTCCTACAGGCATGGGGTCCGCGCCCCAGATTGGCATGTCCAACCACCAGTTCCACCACTCGGGCCAGCCAGCGGTCCAGACCGGACCAGAGATGATGATGCACACGGCAGAAAAGAACACGGCGTTCAAAGCCAACAGATAGCCAACGCGGTGGATGCCCAGCGTGCCGATGGAATAGCCGATGTAGTCGCGGAAAAACGTGTCTTCGTGATCGGGGGTTTTGGCCTCTTCGCCCTCTTCGGGGTTGGCGGCGGACAAGATCAACGCACCGTGCAAAGCCAGCGCCAATGTGGTGGTGAAGAACAAGGTCACCGCCAGCATGTGGGCCGGGTTATAATGGAAGTGCAAATAGGCGTAGCCTGTGTTGCTGACCCAATCGAGGTGGCTGAAAATCCCGTAAGGGAAACCGTGACCCCATGCGCCCATCAGAAGGGGGCGGAAAATGACCAGCGTGACATAGGCCAGAATGGCAAAGGCAAATCCGGCAGGCACATGATAGCCCATGCCTAGCTTGCGACAGATTTCGACCTCGCGCAGCGCCCAGCTGATGAAAGCGCCGGTGGCACAGAAGGTGATGATCTGCCACAAACCGCCTTCCAACAAGGGGGCCATGCCCAAACCGTAGCTGAGGTCCGGCGGCGCGATGTTGATCAGCCACGGATTAAAGGTGCCCTGCTGCGAGGCGCCCCAGAAGATCAAAATGGTGCCTAACAAGGCGAAAAAGGCAGTCGTGACCCCAAAGAAGCCGACATAAAATGGACCTACCCAAAAGTCGAACAGATCACCGCCGACCAACGTCCCTCCGCGGACGCGATATTTTCTTTCGAAGCTGAGCAACGCCATCTTCATGTCTCCGCAATTGGTGGCTTGTGCCCCGAATGGGACGGCTGCCGTCATAACAAATGATTGGTTTGCTGCGGGCGTCGCGACATGCGCCTCGCCCGCAGCTTTGCTTTGGCTTTCCTTGGATCACCGGTTCAAGCGCATGCCCCGAAAGGCACGCCTTTTGAACTTACTGCGCGTTCTGCGCTGCCAGTTCGAACCAGTTGAAGTGCTCTGTGCTCAGCAGGACGAGGTGAATCATCGCTGCCAGCAGGAACAGGAAAACGCCTTGTGCGACAAACACACGGCGTGGATCAAAAATGAGCCAGACTTTGTAGAACTTTGCCATTTATCAATCCCTCCTTAGAACCACGGGCGCCAAATGAAGACTGCCAAATGAGCAACCACGGCAACTGCTGTAAACAGCCAGAGCCCGCTCATGTAGACAGAATGCAATTCTTGCGCCTGTTCGTCTGTGAGACCTGTGAAAGACAGGTTTGTATTATCAGCCATAATTATTCCTCCGGGAGGTTATGCTGACGCCGCGCACCCCGCGGCCGGGTCCTTTAGGGGTCTCCCCCCTCGGGGCTCTGTCCGCCTGTTGCCAGACGTCCAGTTCGTGTTCCCAACAGGCGCACACAAGTCAGGAATTTCGGGGATGAGGATCGCGCGCGTTAGCGCGAGAAAATCATCGTCACACTGTAAGTGTGCTCGCGGGTCACCGCGAAAAAATCATAGGCGTTATGATGCGGGCTTGGGTCCAGGCACGGGCCATCGGGCCTTTGTCCGTGAACGACCGGGACTTAAACGCGGCCAGCGCCCATGTCAGGCAGGCCAGCGGCAAAGTCGCCACAAAGATCACGGCAAAATAGACCATGAACTCGGTCTTTTGCGCATTCCGTTTCGGGGCAGCGGACTGCTCCATCGGGGTATTGGACGTCAGATCGCTCATGTCGTCTCTCCTCCAGTTGGTTGTGATCCGGCAAGCCCCGGATCCAATGCGCGCACAGTTTCCAAAACCACACGTTCCGCACCATTCGCGAGGGCTGCTTGCTCAGCCGCATCGCGCAGGGTTTTTGCCGCGGAAATTCGGGTCAGGATCGGATGCTGTTCCACAATGTGGTCCAGCATGTCTTGAGCGTCGGCATCCCAAGGGAAGTCGCGACGCAGGGTCGTTGGGGTGGCTTCAGCCGCATCCATTTCAGAGGCCAAAGGCAAGATGTGGAACAGGGCATCAAACAGCCCGTTGCACACTTCCTGCACCATATAAGTCGCCCCCGCATATCCCATGAATGGCGTGCCTGTGGCGCGACGGATCGCAGCCCCCGGAAAGGACGCCGGAATAAACGCAGGGGCTGGGCCGAAACCTGCCTTAAGCTCAGCCAGATACATTTTCTCGTTGATAGACCCCATCACGATCAGCGGGCGTTTCTGCCCCATCATCGCGCGGACCTCTTCGTTGTTGGTCTTCTTGCCCGCAACACGGGCCACGGCAAAGGCGCAAGGCAGGCCCATGTCGTCTTCAAGAAACTGGCGAATGCCACGGGCGTAGGTCTCGTTGGCCACAATCGCAAAAGACGCGGTGGCAAAGAAGTCCTGCGTGACAGAGCGCCACAAATCCCAAACCGGTTTAATGGTCGAATGTTTCTCGGTCTCGATAAAAGGTTCGGGATCGAGGCCCACCAAATCCCCCAGTGCGCGCAGGAACTTGGTAGTGCTCTCGATCCCTATCGGGGCTTGCAAGTATGGCTTGGCAAGAAGCTCACACAATCCACGCCCGAACTCGCGGTACATGCAGATGTTCACATCGGCATTTACCAGATCTCTCATTTCGGCCACATGGGCGCCAAGCGGCATCACCATGTTGACCTCGCAGCCGATCCCTTCGACCAGCCGCCGTATCTCGGCCAGATCGGATGGCATGTTGAACGTGCCATACATCGGACCAAGGATATTCACGCGAGGACGCGCACCTTCCTCGCGTTTTTTCTCGGGCGGCATGCGCCCTTTCGTCATGCCAAACTCGGTAAAGATCCAGGTCATGGCACGATCCGCCGCTTCCCACTGATCTTCATCAATGGTGCGTGGCAGAAACCTTTGAATATTGGTGCCCATGGGCGTGACGCCGCCACCGATCATCTCGGCAATGGACCCCGTCACAACAACCGCAGGCAAGGCCGGATCAAGCGTGCCCCAGGCGCGCTTCATCGCGCCCTCGGTGCCATCACGACCCAATTCTTCCTCACCCAATCCCGTCGTCACAATCGGCAACTCATGGGGCGGCAAGGCATCCGTGTAATGCAAAACAGACGTCACCGGCAGGTTCTCGCAACCCACAGGACCATCAATGACACACTGCAACCCTTTGACGGCACAGAACGCATAAACAGCACCCCAGTACCCACCAGCCCGATCATGATCCATCACAAGCATGAACCACCCCCACACTTCATCTTGGCCAAAATACCTCGGGGGAGGCCGCAGGCCGGGGGCAGAGCCCCAAAATCAACATATGATCCAAACACACCCATCAAATCATATCCGCCGCAGCTGCCGCTTTACGCTGACGCTCAATCTTCTTGGCATTCTGAGCACGGAAATCAGGCCGCACATTCGGCGCGCCTTCCCAGACACCCGCAGTATCGCCAGACCCGACGCCTTCAAAAAACGCTTTCATATGGGCCATACGATCTTTGTTCCCAATCGCCGCATTCACGACCTGAGCCAACGATCCCGCCCCCGCAGGCCCCATCAAAGGCCGCGCAGAAATCAGGTTGGTGAAATAGAGACCCGGAATGCCCAGCTCTTTGGCCTTTTGCACAACAGGCGTCGTGCCAATCGCCAGATCAGGCTGCACCGCTTCCATCGCCGCGCAATCATCTTCCAAAGAGGCGCGGAATTTCACCTTCACACCCTTGGCCTCAAGCCACGCACAATCATCTGCGTTCCAAGGTGTCTTGGGACAGGCAGTGCCCACATAAGGCACATTGGCCCCGCTTTCGATCATCAAACGGGCAACCAGCAATTCAGAGCCTTCATAGCCCGACAGTGTAATCGTGCCGTCAATCTTGGCCCCCTCAAGGGCGGATTTGATCGCTGGCAAAAACGCGTTTTGCGCAGCAGCGATCTGATCCGCAGTACAGCCATGCGCCTCGCCGATACCCTTCAACCACGCCGCTGTGCCATCAACGCCAACGGGCGCAGACCCAACAACAGGGCGGCCAGCGGCCTGAAATTCGCGCACAGAGGCCGTGTAAAACGGATGGATCGCCGCCACGACAGAACTATCAAGCGCGGAATACAATTCACGCCACTCACGGCACGGCACAACAGGCCCCGCCGCCAAACCCATGGGGGCCAGCATCGCGCCGATCATCATCGGATCAGCCGGAAACATTTCACCCAAAAGCGCCACAGTCGGGCGATCGGATTTGCCAGCAGCAGGCGATGCCACAGGCCCCGCCTCAACCTCTTCGCGGGCGTATTTCAGCATGGCACCGGCCAGCACGTCCTTGGCTTCGGCGTGGGTGGGAATCCCAAAACCCGGCACATCAATGCCCACAATCCGCACGCCATCAATCTCACGCGGCAGCAAACGCAGGGGCACACCGGACGCGGTCGGGACGCAAAGATTGGTCACAACGATCGCGTCATATTTTTCAGGGTCGGCCAGATCATGCACGCTTTCGCGGATATCCTCAAACAGCTTGCCGGTGACCAGAGTTTCGGAGTTGAACGGCACATAGCCAACAGAGCGGCGCGCGCCGTAGAAATGGGACACGAACGTCAGACCATAAACGCAGCAGGCCGAGCCGGACAAAACCGTCGCCGTGCGGCGCATCCGTAACCCAACACGCAAAGACCCGAAAGCAGGGCACATGGATTGCGGCTTGTCATGGGGGCCTTGCGGATAGTCAGCGGCGAACTTGTCCAGCATCTCGGAATTGCCCGCCATACGCGCGGCCTTTTCCATTTCCGAACCAGAGTGACAGCCGAGACCATCGACAGGCGCACCGCTTGGCGCAGGCATCTCAGCCTCACGCGGGTGCCCCGTCGTGACCTCAACCGCATCGGCGGCGTCATATGTGACTTCATCACTCATGCGTCGTCGTACACAACTTCGAGGGACGGCTTCGGCTCAGCGTTTTTGCCGCGCATGTCCATGTCGGTGGCTGGTTCCAGAACCACATCACCGCCCGTTTCAGACGCATCAAACAGGTTCAGCAACGCGTCTTGATCCAAAGGCGTCGGGCGCACGGGCGGGGCCACGGCGACATTGTCACCAAGGGCGGCAAACAGCGCACCCCATTCAGATTCAGCCGTACCAACAATTTGATAGTTCGCGGATTTCTTACGCAGATCATCGTTCTGCGGGATGGACGCCAGCACCGGAATATCGACCGCTTCGGCAAAGGCCTGCGCCTCGCCCGATCCGTCATCCTTGTTGATGACCAAGCCTGCGACGCCCACGTTGCCGCCCAGCTTGCGGAAATATTCAACCGCGGAACAGACGTTGTTTGCCACATACAAAGACTGCAAATCGTTGGAGGCGACCAGAATCACCTTTTGCGCCATGTCACGCGCGATGGGCAGGCCAAAGCCGCCACAGACAACGTCGCCAAGGAAATCCAAAAGAACGTAGTCAAAGTCCCAATCGTGAAAGCCCAGCTTTTCCAGCAGTTCAAACCCGTGGATAATGCCACGTCCGCCACAACCGCGACCAACCTCTGGTCCGCCAAGCTCCATCGCGAAGACGCCGCCGCGCTTGAAGCACACATCGCCAATCGCAACTTCTTCGCCCGCCAGTTTCTTGCGGGTCGAGGTCTCAATAATGGTCGGGCAGGCTTTGCCGCCAAACAGCAACGATGTGGTGTCGGATTTCGGGTCGCAACCAATCAGCAAAACGCGTTTGCCTTGTTCGGCCATCATGTGGCTGAGGTTGGCCAGCGTAAAGGATTTGCCAATGCCGCCTTTGCCATAGATCGCGATGATCTGGGTTTTGCTTGTGGGTTCTTCGGCGATGATATCCGCCAAGTCCTCGTGAGCTTCATCACGCAGACGCTGATCGAAATCTTTCAGATTTGGTACTTCATCTTTCACGACTAGTGCTCCCAGTTCAAAATCATTTTGAGACAGGCGGGATCGGTGAACGCCTGGCTATAAGCCGCCGCCGCTTGGGCTGCGTTTGTTTGATGTGTGATGAGGCCGCTCAAGGACAACGTGCCGCTTTCGACGAGGGCGCGTGTCGCCATCAAATCGTCGCGGGTCCATTCGGCTGCGATGCGAAAGCGCGCCTCTTTCATGAAGGCCGGCGGAAAGGCAAACGACAAAGGCGCGGCATAGAACCCGGCCAAAACGATTTCACCACCCTTGACGATTCGGCCCACCAAATCGTTCAGCAGATGCGCCTGACCGGACGCGTCATAAATAGATGTGTAATCGCGGCGCGTGTCGGCGTCGGGATGCACAACCTCGTAGCCGGTTGCACCCGCTTGACGGCTTTCGTCAATTTCCCAAACCGTTGGCGCAGGAGCACCCGAAGCAATTGTCAGGCGCGCAAGCAGGCGGCCCAAAACACCGTGACCCACAATCAGGTCTGGAACGGCTTTGTTCATGCCAGCCATCGCATGGCGGGCAGTGGCGGCTAGGGCCAGCAAAGCCCCTTCTTCTTTCAAAGCGGGGTCAATGCGCGTGACGCGTTCAGAATCAGTGACCAAACGATTGGACGCGCCGCCGAACAATCCGAAGGCCCCGTCAAAGCAATTGGCACCCGGCACAAACACGCGGTCGCCCGGCTTGTAGCCGGTCAAGGCACCGGCCTCGACCACTTCGCCTGCAGCCTCATACCCCGGCACCAAAGGATACCCCATGCCCGGAAATGGCGGCATATCGCCTGTCCAGAACAGTTTCTCGGTGCCTGTGGAAATGCCGGAATGCGTGACGTCCACCACCAGATCACCCACACCCGGCGCATTCAACGCGAGGGTCTCGACCTCTAGATCACGTGGACCTTTCAGAAGAACGGCGGTGGTTTCCAAGTAAGCCTCCCAAGGCGATAATGAAGCGGCACGTTTTCCCAAGACAGACTCAGGGGGTGCGACATTGTGTGAGTGTCATTCTAAGTGGACACAGCCATGTGTCAATTAGTTTAGACACTTTTGTGTCAGGTAAATTTTACAACAGTGGTTTTTGCGCGGTCAAAACACGCGTCACAAAAGGACGGGCGGGCGTCGGGCTTTGGATGTTTTCAAAGCCTGCGTCACGGCAAAGCGCCTCAATCTGTTGGGGGGAACGGGTGCGTCCGGTTTGCATCGCCAATGTGTAGAAAGCAAAGTAAACATCGCCGGACCGGTCAGGCTTTGCGCCGCCGCCCATCGGCTCTGACACAATTAACCGCCCGCCCGCAGGCAACGCCGCGTATACTTTGTGCAATAAACTGCGCACCGTATCGTCAGAATGGTCATACAAAACGCGGATCAACGAAATTGCATCAGCGCCCGTTGGCAACGCGTCGTCCCGAAAAGACCCCGCATAAAGCGTCACGCGATCCGCCAACCCTGCCGCATCAAAACGGGCCTGCGCATCGGGGACGACGGCAGGCAAATCGAACAGCTGCAAATCAAAACCCGTATGCGCCTGCCCGACGGCTTCCAAAAATGCGCCCGTGCCGCCCCCCACGTCCAGCAAGGTGGCGATGCCTTTGAAAGATGTCATGCGCAGCGTGTCTTCAGCCACCAGCTTTTGGCTTTGCGCCATAAGGTCGGAATAGGTGCGTGCCACCTCGGGGTCTTCTGCGCTGGCTGCCCCAAACACATAGGGCCAAAATTGCGACAGCTCTGTCTGGTCGGGACCGCGCAACAAAGCCACCGGATCCTCAAGATCACGGTAGAAGGCTTTGTGGTGGCGGATCATCGCCTCAAGACCCGGCACACCCATCAAGGCCGCACCCCGACGCGCCAGCGCAAAGCGATCGTCGCGTTTGCGTGTCAGCAGGTTCAACGCCGCCCCCGCCTGCAGCACAATCTCCATCCGGTCGGGGGCCACATTCAAAGCCTGCCCCAAAACCTCGGGCGACATTGGCCCTGCGCGCAGGCGCTTGAAAATATCCATCTCGACCAAAGCCATCAGAACCTGACTTTGAACAAACCCCTGCACCACATCGAACAACACCGCGCCGTCACGCCGCGCGAAGCCACGGGTCAAGGGAAACTTGCTTGCCCAGCTTTGAAAGCCCGGGCGCGCAATCAAACGGTTGATCCAACCGCCTTTCCATTGGCCCAGATCAGGGGTGTCCGCCGTCATTCGCCAGGCACACTTTGCGGACTGACAACGGGGGTCAGACGTTCCGCATACATACGCACCATTTCAGCCAGTTGCGCTTCACCCGGGCAACTTGGAATGGATGAAATCGCACCCCCCAAGATGTCTTTCAAACGCTGGATCGCGCCTTGGACCCCCAGCAGCGTCACCGCATTGGGACGGCCGTGCAGATCATCTTGCCCTGCAGGTTTGCCCAACGTGTCGGCGTCATACAACGCATCCCGCAAATCGTCCGCGACCTGGAACGCTTCGCCGATGCGCGCGCCTAATTCGAACCACGGCTCTGCCTCTTGGCCCGCAGCGATGGCCCCCATCTGGGTGGCGGCAATAAACAAGGCCCCTGTCTTGGCCTGATGATAGGCGCTTAGATCAATCTGCGCTTCGCTTTCCCAGCCTTGGCCTGCACAAATACCCCCTGGCATGCCAGTGCGTTGGGCCAATGTTACAATCATTTGCGCAACCCGGTCCGGCGCATGAGACGATTGACGGGCCAGAATTTCAAAAGCCAGCACAATCAGGCTGTCGCCCGTTAGAACAGCCAAAGGTTCGGAATAGGCCAGATGCACGGTTGGCTTGCCACGGCGGGTGTCCGCATCGTCAAAGCAAGGCAAGTCGTCATGCACAAGGGACGCGCAGTGGATCAGCTCAAGCGCTGAAGCCGCAGCATCGGCCAGCATGGGCTTGTCATCACCACAAGCCATCGCAACAGAGGTCAGGATGGTGGGGCGAATACGTGCGCCACCCGGTGCTGTGGCATAGGCCAGTGCCGAAGCCAATCGCGGCGGCACAGCCCCGGAGTTGTCCGGAAACTTGGCTTGCCCCACTTTAACTGCATTGGAAATCGCGGCTTCGATGCGGGTATTCAGGCCCATGTGGACTCCTCTCACTGGCGCATTTTCATGCATGTGTCACGATATTCGGACACTAAAGTGTAAATCATACTGGACACATTGCGCTCACGAGTCAACAATCAGCTCACACCAACCCAACCCGGAGCCCCAATGCCCAAGCCACCCCATATGGTTGTTCCCCATGCTGTCGTGATCGGCGCCGGCATCGCAGGGCTTGCAACTGCTTTGCGGTTGCGGGCGCGAGGACTGGATGTGACGGTACTGGAACGGCACAGCTGGGTGGGCGGCAAAATGCGCACGGTTGCATCGGACGCAGGCCCCATTGATGCTGGGCCAACGGTGCTGACCATGCGACATGTCTTTGACGATTTATTCCAAAACGCAGGAACACGGCTGGAAGATCACGTGACGCTTATTTCACAAACCACGCTGGCGCGGCATTTCTGGCCAGATGGCAGCACGCTGGATCTGCACAGTGACGCCGACAAAAGCAGCGCAGCCGTGCATGCGTTTGCCGGACCCGAGGCCGCACAACAGTTTGATAAGTTTTGTGCCAAAGCCGAACGGCTGTATGCCGCTTTTGACGCGCCAATGATGCGCAGCCCAAAACCGACGCTGGCCAACCTTACAAAACACGTTTTGAAACAACCAAGCCTGATCCGTGACATGGC
This sequence comes from Ascidiaceihabitans donghaensis, assembly GCF_900302465.1. Classification (NCBI taxonomy): domain Bacteria; kingdom Pseudomonadati; phylum Pseudomonadota; class Alphaproteobacteria; order Rhodobacterales; family Paracoccaceae; genus Ascidiaceihabitans; species Ascidiaceihabitans donghaensis. The sequence continues at coordinate 35,683 of NZ_OMOR01000002.1, forward strand.
CCCGTTGTCGTCTTTGGCAAAAAGTCTTGCCCGAGATTTCGATGATCCGCGACTTGCGCAGCTTTTTGCGCGTTACGCCACCTATGTGGGCGGTTTGCCACAACTGTCGCCTGCGATCCTGTCGCTGATCTGGCAGGCCGAGGCCGCGGGGGTCTGGGTTGTTCAAGGCGGGATGCACAAACTGGCCGAAGCGATTGCGGCATGTTTTACAGGCATGGGCGGCACACTGCGCACGAACTGCCACACGCAAAGCATTGAAACAGACAACGGGTCTATCACGGGCATCAAACTTCAAAGCGGCGAACGGCTGTCTTGTGATTGCGCCGTGTTCGCGGGCGATCCCCGCGCACTGGCAACGGGCCAACTTGGACCCGATGTTGCAAATGTCGCGCCACAAACCAAACGGCTGAAACGTAGCCTGTCGGCGCGGGTTCACAGCTTTGCCGCGACGCCACATGGTCCGGACCTTGCACATCACAATGTGTTCTTTGACAGCGACCCGAAAGCAGAATTCCAAAGCCTTGCCCAAGGACGCGTTCCTGAACGCCGCACGCTTTACATCTGTGCGATGGATCGCGGCAAAGACACGGGCCCACCCCCCCTGGAACGCTTCGAGATCATATCAAACGCACCGGCGACCCATGCCGACACCGACCCACAGGAGCTAGAAACATGGCACCAATCGACACTTCAGACGATGGCGGGCTTCGGTCTGACTTTCAGTCCGACGCCACACACGAACAGCATAACAACACCGCAGATGTTCGACGCGATGTTTCCGGCAAGTCTGGGCGCACTCTACGGCCAAACGCCCCACGGGATGCTGGCCGCGTTCCAAAGGCCCACGACACACACCCCTGTGAACGGGTTATATCTGGCCGGGGGCGGGACACATCCCGGAGCGGGAGTGCCGATGGCGACGCTCTCCGCGCAGCACGCGGCCGAGGCGATCTGGAAAGACCTAACTTCAACATCGACGTCTGCCCGAACGGCTACGCCTGGTGGTATGTCGACGGCCTAAGCGACTGCGGGACACGCGCGGTGTCTGTGATCGGGTTCATCGGGTCGGTGTTTTCGCCGTGGTACAAGTGGTCGGGGCGCAAAAACCCGCAAAACAACGTGTGCATCAATGTGGCCACCTATGGCCCCGGCGGACGTTTCACCATGACGGATCGCGGCACCCCTGCCCTGCGCCAGACCGCGTCACGGCTTGAGGTCGGCCCGTCGTCAATGCGCTGGATCGGCGACCAGCTTGTCATAGACATCGACGAAGTGTCATCCCCCCCTCTGGTGTCGCGGGTGCGTGGCCAAATTCGTGTCACGCCTTCAGCGGTAACAGGCGTCGAATTGCCTTTGACGCCGGATGGTGCGCATGTCTGGCGCCCCTTCGCCCCAAAGTCACGCATCGAAGTCGACATTGACCGTCCCGGCTGGAAATGGTCCGGCGAAGGCTATTTTGACGCCAACTTTGGCACCCGCGCCTTGGAAGATGATTTCAGCTATTGGACGTGGGGCCGGTATCCTACCGCAAACGGTGCCACCTGTTTTTATGACGCCACGCGGTTGGATGGTTCAGAATTGGCAGCTGGCTTTGCCTTTGAAGCTGACGGCACCGCCCGTGAAATCCCCCTGCCCCCAAAAGCCGCGATGAAGCGTAGCCTTTGGGGTGTCAAACGCGAAACACGCAGCGACGCAGGCTATGTTCCGACCCAGCACCAAAACATGCTGGACGCGCCGTTCTATTCCCGATCCGCCGTAAGGACGAAACTGGACGGTGTTGAGACAGTTGGCGTTCACGAGGCTTTGGATCTGACCCGGTTTCGCCACCCTTTGCTGAAACCAATGTTGGCTGTGCGTGTGCCCCGCAGGCGGAACTGGGTGTTTGGATAGGTTACAGGGGGCCAGCCCCCGTCTTGCAGACTCCCCAGAGGTTTACTTGGCGAGATGAAGTTAGGCGGCTTGCTCAGGGTTTAGCTTCCAAACGGACGCATTCAAGGCCGCGGCAATCGTCACCCACAACAGGTAGGGCGCAAACAACATCCCCGCCAATGTATCAACCTCCCAGAGCGCAATCATACCAAGCAATACGGCGACCCACAGCGCCCCGATGACGGCCAACCCAAGCCGGATTTTCTGCAAACCGAAGAACACAGGTGTCCACAATGCGTTCAGCGCAATCTGGATCGACCAAAACGCCATCGCAATTCCGTTGCCTTCTGCCAGTGCCACACGGGCCCCCGCCACAGACATACATATGTAAAGCGTGATCCACGTGACCGGAAACACCCAGTCAGGCGGCGTCCAAACCGGTTTATTTAAGCCGCGATACCAAGCGCCCGGTGGAAACAGACCACCTGTTGCACCCGCGCTAAAGCACGCCACCATAAACAATGTGAAGAGAAGCCAAAACATAAAAGCTAACTAAGCGACGCAGGTGTCTGGTTCAACCCACCGCGTTCCGCGCGGCTGTGATGTTCCAGTGCGGCAAGCACGTCGAACAGCTTGTCACTGCGCGGTCTTTCGCGTGGATCGCTTGTGGCATCGACCAGAAACTGCACCTCTGGCACGGGGTTGGCATACAGCACCGCAGATCGCGGCATCACCATGCTTAATCCGCTGCGACCAACAGATTGGGCCAACCACCCCAGCTTTTGGGCTTTTGAGGTGCGGGCCCGCGCCGTGATCGAATCGTAATCCATGCGCGTCAGTTTGCCTGCGATTCCCGCATAGATGAACCGGGCCGCGTAAATTCCCGGGCGACAGCCCACTGGCAATGCCCCCAAACCCGCTTCGGATCTATAGTACAAGCGGTTCGCTTCCATCACCAACCGCTTCACCATGGCGCGAATATCTTTCGTCGCGTGCGGATCGGCCATGAAGGCACCCACATCCACGCCAGCCTCTGCAAACCAATCGGTTGGCAGGTACAAACGCCCTTCCAGCGCATCTTCGCCCACGTCGCGCGCAATGTTCGTCAATTGCATCGCCACACCCAAATCACACGCCCGCGCCAAAGCGTCAGCGTCGCGGACCCCCATCAGCACACACATCATCGCACCAACAGCCGACGCCACGCGCGCACTGTAGTCTATTGTGCCGCTTAGGGTCTTGTACCTGCGTGCTTCCGCATCCCATGCCAATCCTTCCAATAAAGCGTCAGGCAAGGCCCGAGGCATGTCAAAATCGGCAACCACAGCCGCAAAGGCGCGGTCAGGGGCCGCGTTTTCCGGCCGTCCTTCGTAGACGCGATCCAACCGATCACGCAAACGCAAAACAGAACGCACCTTATCCGTTTTCAAATCAACTTCGTCATCGGCCAAACGGCAAAACGCGTAAAGCGCCAAGGCAGGATCACGGACCTTTTTGGGCAACAAATGTGACGCGGCATGAAAAGACAAAGACCCATGGCGAATTGCATCACGACACTGTTCAAGATCGTCAGGTCTTATCATTTCACTGTCTCCGCATCCGGCACCAATTTGCCCAGAACTTCAGCTGTCGAAATCACCCCAGGCACGCCCGCACCGGGATGCGTGCCCGCACCGACCAAATACAGACCTTTGGCTTCTTCAGACACGTTGTGGGGGCGGAACCATGCGCTTTGCAGGATGCGTGGCTCAATCGAAAAACCCGCACCATGAGGGCTAAGGTAGCGGTCGCGGAAGGTTTCCGGCGTAAAGACAACTTCGGTGCTGATCTTATCCGCCAATCCCGGCAACAACTGATCCTCAAGCACCTGCAACATCTTCGCTTTGTACTTGGGTTCTTCGGTTTTCCAATCCACGCCACCATGGCCCAAATGCGGCACAGGGCTAAGGACATAAAACGAATCGTCGCCATCGGGTGCCACAGACGGATCCGTGACCGAAGGGCGATGGACATAAAGGCTCATGTCGTCGGCCAATTTACCCTTCATGAAAATGTCGTCGAGCAATTCGGTGTAACGCGGTGCATTCAAAATGGTGTGGTGGCCCACATCGCCCCACATGTCGCGGGTGCCTTTGGTGCCAAAATACCAAACAAACAAAGACATCGAATAGCGGGTCTTCTTCAGCTTGGCGGGGGTCCAGCGTCGCTTCGGGACATCGGCCATCAGGCGATCATAGGTATGGCCTGCATCGGCATTGGACACGACCACATCAGCCGCCATATCCAAGCCGGATGTCAACCGCACACCCTGCGCCTTGCCGTCATTGACCAAAATGCGATCCACTTCGGTGTCCATCAACAGCGCACCGCCCTGGTCCTCGATCACATTTGCCATTTTGCGGGCCATCTCGGCGATGCCACCCATGGCGTAATGCACACCGAATTCCTTTTCGAGATAGCTCACAAGAATATACATCGAAGTTACATGAACAGGATCACCGCCGATAAACAGTGGATGAAAACTGAAGGCCATGCGCAGCTTTTCATTTTTAAAGCGCTTGGCGGCATGGGCATACACGGATCGGTCGGCGCGTAGCATGCCAAACGTGGGCAGCACTTTGACCAGATCCCACAGTTTGTGCATGGACCGGCGGCCCAGATCCTCAAAACCGAACCAATAGCGCTTGGCGCTGTCGTTCAGGAATTTGTCAAAGCCGGCCACGTCGTCGGGCGAGATTTTCGCAACTTCGGCCCGCAACTTGTCGGTGTCTTGCTGGGCCACAAACTTGGTGCCATCGGGCCAGCGAATTTCATAGAACGGATCAAGCGCTTTCAGCGTCATATCATCATCAAAATCACGCCCGCACACCGCCCATAGATCGCGGTACAACTGCGGCACGGTCACAATGGTCGGCCCCAGATCAAAGCGGTGCCCATCTTGCCAAATAGCACTGCCCCGCCCGCCAGGCACGTCAAGCTTGTCGATAACCGTGACGGCATACCCCTTGGCCCCAAGGCGCATCGCTGCGGCCAAACCACCAAGCCCCGCGCCAATCACAACGGCTTTGGGGCGGCGGTCACCGCTGGCATCTGCGGTGAAGGAATCGAGAGGATCAACACGTGTCATCATATCCAGACGTTACATGTGTCTAGTTTAGTTGACAATTCTTTCCTGAGCCGTACCCTAGCTTTACGCAAAATATGCCAAACGACAGTGCAAGAATGACCCAGACGATCAGCATATCCTTTTTCCGCTTTGACCGGTGGCAAGACAGGCTTTGGGCCATGTCCATGATGGTGGCGGCGCGCATGATGCTGCCGCGTGTCGAAGGAATCGGGTTCTGGAAACTCTGCGGATCCGGTGCGGGGGAAGGCTTTGATATCGTCCCCAACCCCAGGGTTTTTGCAATACTTGCCACGTGGCCGGACGCGGAAACAGCCCGACACCAAACCAAAACCGCAGGGATTTTTGCACGCTACGTCGCACATGCCAGCGAATCCTGGTCGGTGTTTTTGAACACCACCTCTGTGCGCGGCCAATGGGCGGGAATCGCGCCCTTCACGGCCAGCGACACGCCACAAACCGCACCTTTGGCCGTTTTGACGCGCGCCACAATCAAAACACGCAATATACTGCGCTTTTGGGGGCGGGTGCCCAACATCAGCGCTGTCATTAGCGATGATCCCAAAGTCATGTTCAAGATCGGCATCGGCGAAGCACCCCTACTGAACCAGATCACCTTTTCGGTCTGGCCCGATGCCCACAGCATGGCGGAATTTGCACGCCGCGACGGGCCTCATGCACGCGCAATTCGCAGTGTTAGAGACGAAAATTGGTTCAAGGAAGAACTTTACGCCCGCTTCACAATCGTCGGTGATCGCGGAACGTGGGGCGGTTCCAGCCCCCTTACCCAAACAGAGAGACCCGCATGAAGACCCCCTTTCCTTTCTCGGCCATTGTGGGCCAGTCCGACATGAAACAAGCGATGATCCTGACCGCAATCGATCCCGGAATAGGCGGCGTTTTGGTGTTCGGGGATCGCGGAACTGGAAAATCTACAGCCGTACGCGCATTGGCCGCCCTGTTGCCACCCATCACAGCCATCAAAGATTGCCCCATCAACGCAGAGACGGCAGACGAATGCCCCGAATGGTCCCAAAACAGCACAACAGAGACACATTCACGCCCGACGCCCGTTGTTGATCTGCCCTTGGGGGCCTCCGAAGATCGGGTTGTGGGGGCCTTGGATATTGAACGCGCATTAACACGTGGGGAAAAGGCCTTTGAACCCGGATTGCTGGCCCGGGCCAACCGTGGGTATTTGTATATCGACGAAGTAAACCTGTTGGAAGATCACATCGTAGACCTTCTGCTGGACGTGGCGCAGTCTGGCGAAAATGTGGTTGAGCGCGAAGGCCTTTCCATTCGCCACCCTGCCCGCTTTGTACTGGTGGGATCGGGCAACCCGGAAGAAGGCGAATTACGACCCCAATTGCTTGACCGTTTTGGCCTTTCCGTCGAAGTCCGCTCACCGCAGGACGTCAAGGAACGCGTTGAAGTCATCAAACGGCGCGATGCCTTTGAACGTGACACAGATGCATTTCTGAAAACCTACATCAAACAAGATGCAAAAATCCGCAAGGCCATCGTTAAGGCCAAAGCCCTGTTGCCGACTGTGACGCAAGAGGATGACATCCTGAATGATTGCGCAGCGCTTTGCATCGCACTTGGGTCTGATGGCTTGCGGGGCGAATTGACTTTGTTGCGCAGCGCCCGCGCCTTGGCTGCCTATAAAGGGCATGACACAATCACCCGCGACCATTTGCGCACAGTGGCCCCCATCGCATTGCCCCACCGTTTGCGGCGCGATCCTTTGGATGATGCAGGCTCTGCCACCCGTGTCGTGCGCACCCTCGACACCGTTCTGGCATGAAAGACGCCGCCGCCAATTGGCATCGCGCCCAGCTGGCAATGGCGCTGTTGGCCGTGGACCCTGTCGGGTTGGGTGGCGCTGTAATCCGCATGCGCGCCGGCCCTGCCCGGGACACCGTAGTGCAGGGTCTGGCGGACATCCCATTGCCGCTCCGCAAAATTCATCCAAATATTTCGGACGAACAGCTTTTTGGCGGAATTGACATCGCGGCCACGCTGGCAACCGGCCAAGTCATTGAAACAAATGGCATAATGTCAGCGCCCTGCGCCCTATTGCTGACCATGGCAGAGCGTTGCAGCCCTGCATTGGCCGCAAAGCTGGCTTTGACCTTGGACAAACACACCCACCACTGCATTCTCGCACTCGACGAAGGGGCAGACGCCGATGAAGGCTGCCCCCCTGCCCTATCTGACCGGCTGGCATTTCATGTGGCGTTCGACGACCGCATACCAAGTGCAGCGCCACATGTCCCCGCGGGGACGCCGCAGGGTCTCGTTGCAAATGTAACCTCGACCGGCGACCAGATCGAAGCGCTGACCGCTCTTGCGTATCAGCTGGGTATCACAAGCTTACGCGCCCCCCAGTTGGCCATCAAAGCAGCCCGCGCCCACGCGGCGCTGCATGGTAGACGTTCCGTTGAGCAAACGGACCTGGACGCAAGCGTAGCCTTGGTGCTTGCCCCACGCGCCCTTCATTTGCCTGTCCCGCCAGAAGAAGAAACCGTCCAAGACACCCAACCCCAGACAGAACCTGACGGCGCCGATGATGGGAACGCCAATCATGACGTCCTGCCTGACGGCGACATGTTGGTCGACGCGGTAAAAGCCGTTCTGCCTGCAGATGTTTTGGCAGCACTTGTCCCCGTGGGGACAACGCGCAAAGCGGCAGGATCAGGCGCAGGATTGAAGCGGGCTTCGAACCGGCGTGGTCGCCCCCTGCCCTCGCAACCCGGCAAACTGGATGGCACACACCGCATCGATCTGGTCGCAACGCTTCGCGCAGCGGCACCTTGGCAGTCAGTGCGGGCAAAGCAACGCCCCGATGCGGACGGCTTGCATATCAGGCCATCAGACATCCGGGTCAAACGCTATCAGGAACGTTCTGACAGGCTTTTGGTCTTTGCGGTAGACGCCTCGGGCTCCACAGCTGTCTCACGTCTGGGCGAAGCAAAAGGCGCGATTGAACTGTTGCTGGCACAGGCATACGCCACACGCGACCATGTAGCGTTGATTGCCTTCAAAGGCACAAGCGCAGACGTGTTGCTGCCCCCCACCAAGTCACTTGTGCAAACAAAGAAACGGCTGGCCGCCCTACCCGGCGGAGGAGGCACGCCTTTGGCAAACGGATTGCAGGAAGCGGCTTTGATGGCTCAGGCCGGACGCGCCAAGGGCCTGACCCCCACAATTGTCCTGATCACAGATGGTCGCGCCAATGTAGGGCTGGACGGCACGGCGGGACGGGCGCAAGCCGCAGATGATGCCCTCGCCTGTGCAGGGGTCATTCGCACAAACGGGATACCTGCATTGGTCATCGACATGAGCAACCGGCCCGAACCACAGCTTAAACATCTGTCAGCGGCCCTTGACGGATCATACATCGCCTTGCCACGCGCCAATGCCGAACGGCTAAGCGCCGCTGTCAACGCATCCTTGGCAGAGGTTTGATATGAAGTGGCCTGTGCCCACGGACTGGCCGAATAGCGGGACGTCACGGCGCATCTTTAACGCACCGCACCGATGGCACGTACAACAAATGGGGCAGGGGCCGGTCGCTTTGCTTTTGCACGGGGCAGGGGGCAGCACACACAGTTTCGCATGGCTTATGCCACTTTTGGCTGACCACTTCACTGTCGTGGCAATCGATCTGCCCGGGCATGGCTTTACGCAGCTTGGCGCACGGCACCGAAGCGGCCTTTCACCCATGGCCGAAGACATATCAGCCCTGTGCCAAGAACAAGGGTGGAAGCCCGACGTCATCATTGGCCATTCAGCTGGCTGCGCCCTTGCACTTGAAATGTGCGACGCCATTTTGTCCCCGCGGGGACACATTCCCAAAGTCGTCGGCATAAACGCGGCCCTAAGCACATTCGAAGGCATCGCAGGTGTACTTTTTCCCGCGATGGCAAAAGCGCTTGCCGCCCTTCCGTTCACCGCAAAAATATTCTCCGAACTGGCAGGCAAACAAACGCGGGTTCAGTCCCTAATCGGCGGAACAGGGTCAAGCCTTGCCCCCGATCAGATCGATTTATACACACGATTGATTTCTGACCGTGACCATGTGGATGGGGCGCTGTTGATGATGTCTCAATGGTCTTTGGACGCACTGTTGGGCCGGCTACACTCAATCAGCACCCAGACACTGCTGTTGGCTGGCGCGCAAGACAAGACGGTTCCTGCGACGGTATCCGCAAACGCGGCCCATGCCTTACCCTACGCACGGTCAATGGTTCTTGAAGGGTTGGGCCACTTAGCACACGAAGAAGACCCTAATCTGGTGTTTAGAGCCATAATTGACTTTGTTGATCAGTCCGCCAGTTGATCCAAAAAACTGCGCACCGCAGCCTCAAGTTTGCGTTGATCTATTGCACCGAAATTTCGATCCAACTGGACTTCGAAACGTCCGTCTGTCGCGGTGCACCGTGCCTGTCCTTCAGGGCGGTTCAACTTAAGCGTCGTCTTCGCACTGGACTTCGCGGAAACAGGTGCCGCCGCGCGTTTCGGGCCAGCGAGACTTGCGGACAGAATGCCCAATTCCTCAGAGGCATCACGTTTAGGATGCGCCCTTAGAACGGCGGCGATCTGTGTGACCAGTTTAGGATTGCTTTCAATTGCTTTCACCACCTTCAAACCCAAGGCGCGCGGAATGGCTTCGGCATGCATCAGGTCACGGCCTAGGACTTGCAGCAGATGGGCAAAGTGGCGAATGTAGCTGCGCTTTTGCCGGCCTGCCGAGGCGAACAGAATATCCACAGCATCACGGGCGGCTGTCGTGTCTGAACGCTTTGAATACGACAATGCCAACTGCGCCATTTCAGCAAATGAGATGTCGCGCCGCACAAGGTTTTCATCCACCATACGGCGATACAGATGGTCCAGTTGCACACCGCTGGCCTGCAAGGTCGCCGGGATCTGCGCGTACATCGGATCGCGCGTATCTTGATACAATTCCTGATAGGCCGACAAACGGCGAAAGCCTTGGATCAATTCGTACCCGCCGCCGATGTCTTCCACGTGGATCGGGTTGGACAGACCAACAGCTTGAATGGACGCCTTCAATTCAGCCAGTTCAGGGTCGCGTGACGCGGCGCGGTCACGGATCAACTTGGTGGTGTGAATATCTGTCAACGCGACCCGCGCCACGATGGCACCGTCTTTTTTCAACGCGACATATTCATGGGCAAGACGATCGTTTTCCGCGCGAATGTCAGCCTCGGCGGATTGGCGTTCTGTCAGCGCTGCGGCGTTTTCGGAAATGGCAGAGGCCATAGGCCCGCGCCGGGTTTCGCCCACGGTGGATATTGCCGGTGTGGGCTCTGCTTCAAAGTCGATGTCAAATACGCGGCGCTTGCTCATGTCTCGTCCTCCAGTTTGTCCCAGGCATCTGTCAGATTGGTGCGGAATTCCGCATAAGCCTGATCAAACGACGCCCGTGCACGTCGCCATGTTTCGCGCGTCATATCGCGGTAGTCGATTTCATAGATTGACGACAAAAACCGCCCCGATTGTTCAACGGCACGCGTCATTTCAATGGGGTGTTCCGTCAATCTATCCCCGAACACTTTGCCAAAGGCAGACTGCATTGCGCGGTGCAATTCGTTGTTCGGCTCAAACCGTGTGATCAGGAAACGCAGATCAAGAAAGGCCTTGGGCAAGTTCATTGTCCCCGCGGGGACAAGACCCTGAAAGCGCGACAAGTCTTCAAGCGCTTCGGACAATTGCCCGATAAAAGATGTCGTTGAATCGTATTCCCAATAACCGGGGCCGGACGGGATATAAAGCATGTCGGCGGCGAACACCGCGTTCATTGATTGGTACCCGATCGCAGGGGGGCAATCGAACAAGATCACGTCGTAGGCATCCGCCGGCAGCTGATCAAGGAACCGCGACACCGCTGCGAAGAAAGACCATTCGGGGTTCATGTGGCGGTATTGGGCGGACGCAAACTCGACAAAAGCGGCATTGGCGCAGCTGGGCACGATGTCGATGGTCGGCCAGTTCGTCGGCTTGATGAAATCAGCGGCCCGCAACCCTTCCAACCCCATATCGGCGATGGATTGGGGCAAACGCCGTTGGGGCAGGGCGGCGCCACTTTCGGCGCCTTGTGCCGCCGAATTCATGCGTTTGGTTTCTGCGGCCAAATCCCGCGCCATGATGCCCCAGACGGTGTATTCCTCGGCGACATCGGTGAGTCCCATGGAGTGGCTGAGTGTTGCCTGCGGATCAAAGTCGACGCACAGCACGCGGTAGCCATCAAGGGCTGCGGCATGGGCAAAGTGCAACGCCACGGTGGACTTGCCTGCGCCCCCTTTAAAATTGGCAATGGCCGCCCGCATTGCCCGTTTGCCAGCGGGGCGTTTGGGCATCAGCGACTTGCGGTTCACCTTCAAACGGCGGCGCAATTCGTTGATTTCCTCAAGGCTGTACCAGCGTTGCCGTCCGTCTTCTTCCACCGTGCCTTGAGGTAGGGTGGGGTCAGCGGCCAAGCGCCCGCGCATGGTGGATTGGTTCACCTCAAAGATCAGCTCTGCCACCTCCCAGCTTGAAAACCGCCGCAGTGATTTTTCATTCTGGGGTGAAAACGTCTGCTGCCGGATAAAGCCCTGCATTTTCAAGGATTGGGCCTGTAACTGGGCGAGATCTGCGTGTGTGAACATGGTATGCCTGTCGCTGGTGTCTATATGCTGTCCCCGTGGGGACGCTATTTTTGTGTTTTCCATGATTTACGCTGATTTGGAGAAAAAAGCAAAAGGGAATATGGTTTTCGCAGGGTGCCCTTTCTCCAAGCAGATATGGGCGTATCAGCGCTTGGAATGATTCGGAACATCGCATCATGACATAACCGACATCGCCCAAAACCTAGGGGACAGTTTTTGACCATCCGCTAGGGAATGGGGGACACAACGAACCAAATAGGGGACACACAGGCTGTCACCCTATACCTAACTTACCTAATTTTCTTTCTAAAATTGGTTTAGGCGGATCAAGTTATCCACATGCGTCTTGACAGAATCGTACAAAAGGACGCAAATCAGGACACAGAGACGAAAAGCGGCGACAAGCTGCATGAATGAGCCGCAACAGGCCATAATGAGGCACCATCCGCACAAACGTGATGGTAACATATGAGGGCAGCCATGCTTTCCACGAAACCGGTGGGACGTGGAGCACAGGCGCGCAAATACGATCTTCTGACAGCATTGGGGGCCTATGCCCTATCGCAAGGCAAGCATGATCAGCGCCGTGTTCTAAGACTAATGACTTTAATAACTGCGCGCTACAATTGGGCGCGTGATGAACTTAGCGTGGGGGGCCGTGAAATCGCCCGCATGTGGTGCGTCGACGAACGCACTGTAAAACGCGAGATGGCGTATTTGCGCACGCGCGGATGGCTTGTTGTGCACCTGCAAGGGGCGCGGGGACGGGTCACGCGATACGGTGTTGATTGGGACAGGATCATCGCAGACACGCAGCCCCAATGGGACGCTGTCGGGCCGGACTTTGCCCTGCGCATGGGGGCACAGGACGCGGTGGACACCACCGTTGTGCCGATGCCTGTGAAAGGCACTGTTGTGGCGCCTGACGTGTCTGATGGCACGGAATGGGCTTTGGCCAAGGGGTTGATGCATACGCAGGATGCAGGGCTTTATGCGTCTTGGATCAGCGGTTTGGACCGGGCCGGTCGGGTAGGGGGGGTGCTGACGATCAAGGCTCCGTCGCGCTTTCATGCCGCCTATGTGCAAAGCCATCTGGAGGCGCGGCTTTTGCGGGTCTGTAGGGACGTTGACAGCGATGTAACGGAAATTCGCATCGTTACATGACGGCATGATATCAATCGCCTGTGCGGTTTTCGCCATAAGAGGTTAGGCCGTCCAGATCAGGCAGCCAGTGTTCGCGCCGTTTTGTCCACAATTGATAGGTTGGCGTAAATTGGTTCGGGTCATCAAGTGCGCCAAGGTGAATTTCTATTTCATCCCCCGTTTGGGCATACACGGATGAACCGCACCGCACGCAGAAATGCCGTCCTTCATACGCGTGGGGTGTTCCTGCGACAGACACCGCAGATGTCGGGAAAATAGCTGCGGCATAAAACACGGCCCCATGATGTTTGCGGCAATTGAGACAGTGACACAGGCCCACGCGCTTTGGTCGGCCATGGGCCGTGACGCGCACGTCACCGCAAAGGCATCCACCTTGAACAAACGTCATATTGTATTTCCCATTCACGGATTAGAGACAAAAAAAGCCGCTGCGTTCCCACAGCGGCCTTCTTAAAATATCCAAGCGACTTAGCTGTCGGAGCTTGTCTCTTCTTCGGCCTCTTCCATCGCAGGGCCCACGGATTTGAGGTAGGCCGCGACGTCGTCACCGCCTTTTTTCAAGCGAAAGGACATGCCGGATTTGGCTTTTTTGTCATCCAAGTATGTTTGCAGGAATTTCTTGGGGTCGGCGACGTATTCCGCCAGATTGGCCTCGTCCCAGACAAGTCCGGCTTCGCCTGCTGCGATGATGCTGTCTTTGAATTTATAACCGTCCAATGCACCCGCCTGACGACCGATGATGCCATACAAGTTCGGGCCGGATTTGCCACCTTTGTAGATCACGTTGTCACCATCTGCGATCATGTGGCAGGCTTTACATTTTTTGAATGCCTTTTCACCAGCTTCGGCGTCACCTGTTGAATGACCATCTGCGAATGCGGGGGCTGCCAAGCTGAGGACAGCCAAGGTTGCGAATGTACGGAACATATTTTTTCTCCAGTGATGATTGCCTTATTACTTAGCGCATCATCACCAGAGTCAACAGTCACATCGCCGCGATTTTACGCGGTTTTATGCCACAGCATGTGAAATTGCGCATTGTTTCCAAAGCTCTTTCAATGCCATCACCAGATGTTCGATGTCATCGGTGCTGTGCAGCGGCGACGGGGTGAACCGCAACCGTTCGGTGCCTTTGGGCACTGTGGGATAGTTGATGGGTTGCACGTAGATCCCGTAGGTCTGCATCAGATAATCCGCCAGCATCCGCGTTTTCACCGGATCCCCGATCATCACGGGGATAATGTGGCTGGGGTTGTCCAGATGCGGAATGCCTTCCTGATCCAGCCGTTTACGCAGGTAGGCGACCTTTTGTTTTTGCAGGTCGCGCTCTGAGTTGCTGGCTTTGAGATGCTGGATCGACACTTGCGCCGCAGCCGCCACGGCGGGGGGCAGGGCGGTGGTAAAGATGAAACCCGACGCGAAAGACCGGATGAAATCGCACATCGCCTCGGACCCGGTGATATAGCCGCCCATGACGCCAAAGGCCTTGCCAAGCGTGCCCTCGATCAGGGTAATCCGGTCCATCAACCCTTCGCGTTCGGCCACACCGCCGCCACGTGGGCCGTACATGCCAACCGCGTGCACCTCATCGATGTAGCTGAGCGCGCCGTGCTTTTCGCAAACTTCGACGATTTCGCGGATCGGCGCGATGTCACCGTCCATGGAATAGACCGATTCAAAGGCTACGATTTTGGTCGCGTTGGCGGGCAGGGCCGCCAGTTTGCGGTCAAGGTCTTGCGGGTCATTATGCTTCCAGATCACCTTGGGGCATTTGGCGTGGCGAATGCCTTCGATCATAGAGGCGTGGTTCAACTCGTCCGACAGGATCACCGCATTGGGCAGGCGCGAGCCAAGCGTGGACAAAGCCGCCCAGTTCGACACATAGCCGGAGGTGAACAATAGGGCCGCTTCTTTGTTGTGCAAATCGGCCAGCTCTTTTTCCAATTCCTTGTGCGCGTGGTTGGTGCCAGAGATATTGCGCGTCCCACCCGCGCCCGTGCCATAGGCCTGCACCGCATCCACCATCGCCTTGCTGACGGCGGGGTGTTGGCCCATCCCGAGGTAGTCGTTGGAACACCAGACCGTCACCTGATCCGGCGCGTCCTCGTCGTGGCATTTTGCCTTGGGGAAAGACCCCGACATCCGTTCCAGTTCAGCGAATATGCGGTAATTGCCTTCGCCTTTCAGATCATCCAGTTGCGTCTGAAAAAGTGCATCAAAGTCCATGATGTCCCCCCTTTAGTGTCTCTTTTTGTGTTGATTTGGGCGCGGGCAACATCCAGCGCCATAGTTTTTCGTCCGGAACGGGCAGAACCATGACCCAGTGTTCCAAAAGTGCGAGTGCGGTAAGCGCACTTAACAAGGCAAACCCGGTGATCTGCCCCGGTGTTTCTACCGCCATCAGCCGTTCCAGCCAACAGGCGGCGGCGAAGGTCAGCGCGGTCGTGGATATGGGAAACAGCCAGTTCATGCGGCGATCCCGAAAGTGACTGGGCAGATGCGCCAGCGCGTCGGGCAGAAAATCCACATTGATGCGGGGCACGCCCAGAAACAGGTTCAGTTTTGCGGACACACGCGCAAAGAACAGCACCGCGAACGTCCACATGCCAAAGCCGTTTTCGTGCCCCGTACCCACCAGAAACAACGCAATCAAAGCTGTGATCAACAACATTTCGTGGTAGGCCAATGTGCCCCAAGCACGAATAAAGCGTTCCCATTCCGGTGTGTGCGGGGGCAAGGCATGTGTGTTGGGGCCGGTGATTGTGCCTGTCAGAAATGCCAATTCGATCCAGCCCCAAATTCCAAGCGCCGACAGGAAGGCGACATAGACCCCGAAGATGGTTTCATTGTCCAAAGACCACCAGAACCCGTAAGCCCCAACCAAGATCATCGGCAAGCCACATAGCACGGTTGTTGTCCGCGCACGTTGCCCTGCGCGGTCTGCGTATTTGACCGCCATCAAAATTGCCCCGGTGGAGAACCACCAGACAAACAGGGCAATAATGGAGGCGATCCAGGGTGTCATTAGTAGGCAGGCTCCATCAGCACCGCATCAGGGCATTTGTGTTTTTTCACGGGGATCGTGAACAGCGACACAAAGGCCATACCGGCCCGCGCCTGTGCGCCCAGTTTGCGGAAGAACTGCTTGTTTTCCACTGCTTCTGCCAGATCGGCGTTCGCCTTTTGCAGTTTCTCAAGGCCGCGCTGCCAGCGGGGGTTGTCGATGTCCAGCGTGATCGGGAAAATCTGCTGCGTCAGGGCCGAGGTTTTCACATAGACCTCATGGGCGTACCAATCGGGATCCACGCCAAGCGCCTTGTGGAACACAGGGCGCTGGTGGTCGCGCACATACATTGTGGCGAACACGGCCGTCAGGAAGAATTTGATCCACCAGACGTTCATGCCGCTGGTCAACTTTGGGTCGGTTTTCATCAGCAAGGCGAAGGCCTCGCCGTGTGAAAACTCGTCGTTGCACCATTCCTCGAACCATTTGAAAATCGGGTGAAAGCGGTGCTCGGGGTGCGCCTGCAGGTGGCGGAAAATCGTAATGTAGCGGGCGTACCCGATCTTTTCCGACAGGTAGGTGGCGTAATAGATGAATTTGGGGCGGAAGTAGGTGTATTTCTTCTTTTGCGTCAGGAACCCTAGGTTCACGGACACGCCTGCCTCGCGCAGCGCATCGTTAATGAAGCCGGCATGGCGTGCCTCGTCGCGGGCCATCAGCTGGAACAGCTGCGTGATGTCGGAATTCGATCCGCGGCGCTTCATTTCTTTGTAAAGCACGCAACCCGAGAATTCAGCGGTACACGAGGACACCAGAAAGTCGATGAATTCCTTCTTCAGCGCGGGTTCCATCCCGTCCCAATCGACTTCGTCCCAATCGGCGTTTTTCTTGAAATGGCCTTTGTTGGGGTCTGACACCATCTGTGCGATCAAACGGTCCCATTCGGCGCGCACAGGCGTCACGTCGATGGCGTCCAATTCATCAAAATCAGTGGTGTAAAAGCGCGGCGTCAGCAGGGTGTTCTGCATGGCAAGCGCTGTGGCACTGTCGCTGTCGGTGACGGATTGGGCCTGTTGCAGTTTCAGGCTTTCTTCTGCGTCGGTGATGTCAGAGGTGTGTTTAGGCTGCATGTTCATAGCTTCACCTCATCGGAAAAGGAAAATTCGCACAGTTCCATGACCTCAAAATCACCGGTCAGGCGGGTCCAGAGGCGTTCCAGCTTGGACGCGCGGTAAATTGTGGCTTCGCGGTCTTCGGATACGATTTCGCCAAAAGGCGCCATGATTTCCGGCCCGTGCACTTGCACTTCGTCTCCGGGATAAACGGTGGCACCGTTGTTGAAGCGAACGTGGGCGTGCAGGCTTTCGAATTTGTGGCTTATCTCAACCGTGCAGGGGGCACGTTCGATGTCTTTTGTCAGTAGTCCCATGAGGTGGCTTCCCTTTAGGTTTCAGTTGGTACCCAACAACCTGGCGAAGGTGCGGGTGTTGTCAGCGCCAAAACCCATCAGTTCTGCAGACCATCCGGTAACGGGATCATGCAAAGACAAGCGGTTTCCTTGGCGCAGTTGCAGTTGGACAGGGGCAGACATATCTGCCCCGATCTTGGCCCGTTCGCGGGCAATCACGCGTTCGACACCTGCGACAAAGCCGCCTTTGTCCGCGCTAAAATCAGCAATCACAGACCCGTTGGGGTCCAAAACAGTGGCGGCCCCAGACGCTTGTCCGGTAATTAGAATATCGCGCTGTGCGATGATCTCGGTTTGGGCGGGTGTGCCGTCCAAAGGGCGATCCGACAAGGATGCAATGGCGACCAGCGCAACCACGGCCAGAACAAAGGCACAGACCAAACGGATCAGGACGCGCGGCACCAGATCTTCTTGGGGGGCATGAACGCGGGGGGTGTCTGTGTGTGCCATCTGATTATTCCGCGGCCATAGCATTGGATGACACAGGTGCCCGCGCCACTTCGGGGCGTGTCACACGCGCTTCGGCAGCCGAGGCCAATATGCCTGCCACATGTTCTGCATCCTTGATGCAACGCAGTGCAGGCTGTGCCTTTTTGAAATGCCATGGCCGCGCATGGGGCCAGCACACCAGATACCCAAGCTGGGTGTCGCCGGTTGTGTCCAGCGCGATGGTGCCCGTGCCGTTTTTGCGCATATCCAGCATCGCGTTGCCCACCTGCGTGTAAGGCAGATTGATCGTCAGCGTCAAAGCCGCCCCGATCCGCATTACCACACGGGCGTCGGTGATTGTGTACATGGTGGCGCGGGCCTGAACATAGGCCACAAGCCAAAGCAACGCACACACCACGGTCCCCAACAACAGATATGGTACAGCAGCGCCAATGGCCTGACCCAGCGGCAGAAGATCAACCACTGTTGTGAAACGCCAAGCAGCCAACAGCACAAAATATCCCGCAACCCATTTCAGTGACAACGCCCCGCAGGCCAGCGCCCAAGGGTCCGGGCGCCCTTGCCACAGGATCTGTTCGCCTTTCGGGGGGCGTTCGGGAAGCCCCTCAACGGGCTCTATTTCGAAGTCATCATGAGACATGGCTGGTGTCCCCTTCTTTGGGTTGCGGTTGTGTTTTTAGATCAGCGGTTCTTGACGTTTGGCGTCGGCGTAAAGATGGCCGCCGCCGTAGTAGCCGCTGATTTTGTCTTCTTCCAAGCAGGTCACTTCCGTCGCGCTTTTGTGCTTTGGCACATTGGCAAATTGCGCGGCATAGATGGATGTGATGTGCATGCGGTCTTTCTTGATGCGCACCATGGTCATGGGCACAAGACGTGTGCCGCCGCCGTGTTCGGCGTCCAGTTCATATTCCACGTAGCGCACCAGCTGTTCGGGTTCGTCCACCCACATGTCGGTGACTTTGCCCACGATCTGGAAATCGCCGGATTCAACAGGCAAACCGCGTGGGTCACGCCCTGCGGATACGCGAAAGGCCTCTTTGGTGGACATCGGAACGATCTTGGGGTGGCCATGGCCGTCCAGTTCAGGCAGATCGCGACGCGGCGCCCAGGATGCTGGACCAACCCCGTCGATCATCGGATCGCCTGTGGGCTCCAGCGGATAGCCGTTGCCGGACCCTACGCGCTTCAAGGCGATGTCGGCACGCTCTGGTGCTTGGCCTGATGGTACGGAAATAGACCCGCGCCCATGGGGCAGATCAAAGGTTTTGTCTTCGGGAATTGGCCACATCGACGGGTTTGAGGACTTGTTTCCTTCGTCGTCTTCCATCGGATAGCCTTCGCGCATGTTTTCGCGTTGGATGTAGATGATAAGCGCTGCGAAAAAGATCCAGAACAGCCAAAGCACCAGTGATGCTATGTCGAATTCGCCGAAGAATGTGCCAGTCATAGTATGTCCTCCTGGACGGGTTTTAAGTTGGAAAATCAGCCAGACCCAAGGGGCGTCGGTTGATGTCCATAGGGGTGGGGGGACCGCTGCGGCGCACCAGAGGTCCCAAGACAATAAGAGTGACGAAAAGCAGGCCAATCTCGGTGTGGTAAACGAATGAATATCCGGTCGCGGGGGTATCAAGGGCGGTGCCCCATGCGCCGGATGTGGCCACGGTGCTGATCCAGTCCCGCAAAGTACCGCCCATGGCGATGGCAAGCCCTGCGGCGCTGGCTTGTGCCGCGCCCCATGCGCCCAACGCCAGACCGCGTCCCGCTTTGCCTGTCGCAGGCATGGTCATGGCCGCGGTCAGCGTAGCGACTGCAAACAGGCCGCCACCGAAGCCGATCATTAACGCCCCTGCATAGAACAGGGCGTTTGACGCCATGGGTGCTGCGAAAATCACCAGACTAAAGGCCCAGACACCCGCTAGAATGCCGCCGCCTGCCAGACGGTAGGGGTTTGACCCTTTGGCCAGCCGCGCCCCTGCCAGCGCAAAGCCCAGCAAAGCGCCCACGGCCCAAAGCGCTGTCAGCATGGTTGTGGCCGACACCGAAAGCCCAAGAATTTCACCGCCGTAAGGTTCCAGCAAAACGTCTTGCATGTTGAAGGCCATGGTGCCGACAAACACACAGACCAGCAAACGGCCCGCTTGGCCGCCGTCCATGAAATCTGTCCATGCATCGCTGAATTTCGGGCGCGGGGCGGCGCGTTCGTCCGCGGACATGGGCCGCACGCTTTCCTGTTTCCACAGGGCGATCAGGTTCAGCACAACGCCAACCACAGCAGCCCCTTGCACGACGCGGATCAATTTCAGGGACGTAAATTCAGTCAGCAACCCGCCGATGATCACCGCAGAGACACCCATCCCCACAAGGAACATCACATAAAGCAATGCAACAACGCGGGGCCGTGTTTCGTCTGTGGCGCGGTCCGAGGCCAGTGCCAGTCCTGCCGTTTGGGTCATGTGCAATCCAAGGCCCGTCATCAGAAACGCCAATGCCGCCAACACTTCGCCCGCGAAGGGAATGGTGTGGACCACATCGCCGCTTAGAACCAGCAGCGCAAAGGGCATAACAGCCAGCCCGCCAAATTGCCAAAGTGAGCCAAACCAGATGTAGGGCACGCGCTTCCAGCCAATCGCGGACTTGTGCGTGTCAGAGCGGAACCCAAGCAGCGCCCGAAACGGGGCGATCAGGACAGGCAGCGCGATCATGATGGCCACGATCATGGCCGGCACGCTGAGTTCCACAATCATCACACGGTTCAATGTGCCCAAAAGCATCACAGACGCCATGCCCACGGACACCTGAAACAGCGAAAGGCGCAGCAATTGCGCCAAAGGAAGGCCTTCGCTGGCGGCGTCCGCAAAGGGCAATGCCCGTAGGGTAAGGCGCTTCAGTCCACTCATCCGCGCAGCTCCATCGCTTGGGAAAAATAGAAGCCGGATTTGACGCGATCAACGGGACGCAAAGGACGCATCACGCCGCAGCGTTTGGTGGCGGCGATCAAGGGGGCGGTGGCATGCGGCACCATAGTCGGGCTGCGATCGGACCGTGGAAACAGCTTGCCTGCGTACCACATTGCCATCAACGCACGGGTGCGCGGGGCAACGGTAAAGACAATGGTGCGGCCTGTGCGCTTGTCCAAAGTGGCCAAGGCCGCGCCAATTTCCTCGGCGGTGTAGTAGATCAGGCTGTCCATTGCGACGACGTGATCAAATAGCCCCAATGTGTCGGACAACATGTCGCCGGACGTAAACGTGACTTGGGCTTGGTGGTGCTCGGGCAAGCGTTTTTGCGCGATTTCAACCAGCGACGGCGAAATATCAACGGCCACAACTGTGGCGCCGCGTGCGGCCAGTTCTGCCGTCATTTGTCCGGCCCCGCACCCTGCATCAAGCACCCGTTGACCTGTCAGATCGACCGGCAAGCGCGACAACATCAGCGCACGCATCTTGTCACGGCCTGCGCGCACTGTTTCACGTATTCTTGACACAGGCGCGTCAGAGGTCAGTGCCTCCCAGGTCTTGGTGGCAGTCTTGTCGAAATACGTCTCTACCCGTGACAGGGTTTGGTCATAGGCCAATCAATCAAATCCCAGCAATTCAAAGATTTCACGGTCGGGCAACGGGGCAGGGGCCAACGGATCGGTGCCAGCCCAAAGCGTTTCGGCCAAACGGATGTATTCTTTGCGCACCTGCACAACATCTTCGTCGTCGGGCATTTCAAACAACGTCTTTTTCTTCAGGCGAGACCGCCGAATGGCGTCCAGATCAGGCATATGGGCGATGCGGTTGAAGCCCACAGTCTTGCAGTACCGGTCCACTTCGTCGGTCTCGCGGGACCGGTTGGCGACGCATCCGGCCAAGCGCACTTTGTAGTTGGCGGACTTGGCTTGTACGGCCGCAATAATGCGGTTCATCGCGTAGATGCTGTCGAAATCATTGGCTGTAACGATCAAAGCGCGGTCGGCGTGTTGCAGGGGTGCTGCAAATCCACCGCACACAACGTCGCCCAACACGTCAAAGATCACAACATCGGTGTCTTCCAAAAGGTGATGTTGTTTCAACAACTTAACGGTTTGACCAACCACATAACCGCCACAGCCCGTACCAGCAGGGGGGCCACCGGCCTCGACGCATTTGACGCCATTGTAGCCTTCGAAGACAAAATCTTCGGGGCGCAGTTCTTCGGGGTGAAAATCCACCTCTTTCAGAATGTCGATGACCGTGGGCACAAGGGTGCCGGTCAGGGTGAATGTGCTGTCGTGTTTTGGGTCACATCCGATTTGCAAGACGCGCTTGCCCAGTTTGGAAAAGGCCGCTGACAGATTGGACGATGTCGTCGATTTGCCGATGCCACCTTTGCCGTAGACGGAAAAGACCTTCGCGCCTTCGATTTTGGCATCTTCATCCTGATGGACCTGAACGGAGCCTTCGCCGTCCTGACCACGCAAGCTCGGGGGGTTGCGATCGAGTGGGCTCATATCGCCCTCCTTTCCAAGGGGCACTTGGCCCCCGCTAGGGGGCGCACAGCCCCTGTTTCTTTCAATTTCAAATTTTCAAAGGACCGGGTCATTCTGCAGCGATCCCTTCAAGCTTGTCTTCCAAAGCATCCGCGGCATCCTGCAAAGCGGCCAAAGTGTCAGGATCGGGCGACCAATAGTTGCGGTCGTTGGCTTCCAGCAGGCGATTGGCCATACGCGAAGACGCAGTGGGGTTTAGATCGGCCAGCCGCTTGCGCATGTCTTCGTCCAGAACGAAAGTTTCAGAGATGCGCTGATACACCCAATCGTCCACCTGTCCGGTGGTCGCGGACCAGCCCATGGTGTTGGTCACATGCGCCTCGATCTGGCGCACACCTTCGGCCCCGTGTTTCAAAAGCCCTTCAAAAAACTTAGGATTAATGGCGCGGCTGCGGGTCTCAAGCGCCACCTGATCTTTCAGGGTGCGGACCTTGCCATTGCCACGGGTCTGGTCGCCGATGTACACGGCCGCATCTGTGCCCTTGGCGCGTTTGACCGCGCGGGCGATGCCACCAAGCGTGTCGAAATAGTGGTCCACCGTTGTGACGCCCAATTCCACGGATTCAAGGTTCTGATAGGCCAGATCCACATCCGCCAATGCCTTTTGCAACAGCGCAGGGTTCGATGCGGCCTTGCCATCGGTGCCATAGGCAAAGCTTTTGCGCGCCTCATAGGCGTCAGCCAATTCGTCTTCGTCCCCGAAGGCCGAACTGTCGACCAGCGCATTAACATTGGACCCGTACGCCCCTTCGGCATTGGAAAAGACGCGCAACGCGGCGGTGTCCATGTCAACGCCCATTTTGTCGGCGTAGTCCAAAGCGTGGGCACGGATGAAATTCTGGTCCAACGGCTCGTCTGCCAAAGCGCATTTTAACGCGGCTTCCGCCAACATGCGGGTTTGCAAGGGCAGCAGATCGCGGAAAATTCCCGAAAGGGTCATGATCACGTCAATGCGCGGGCGGCCCAAATCCTCAAGCGGGATTAAATCAGCGCCCGCCAAACGACCAAAGCTGTCAAAGCGGGGCGCGCATCCCATCAACGCCAAGGCTTGCGCAATCGGCCCGCCATCAGACTTGATGTTGTCGCTGCCCCACAGCACCAAAGCCACCGTGCGCGGCGTGCTCGGGTGGGTATCCAGCAAAAGCTGTGCCTGTTTTGCGCCATCGCGGCAGGCAAATTCTGTGGGCATGCGGAAAGGATCAAAGGCGTGGATGTTGCGCCCCGTAGGCAGAATATCCGCCGACCGGATCAGATCACCGCCCGCCACAGGCGGGGTGTAGCGCGCGTCCAAGGCCCGCAAAATTCCGGCCAATTCGGTTTCGTCTTGCAACAGTGCATCAATGCGCGCCCGTGCGTCTGCGTCAGGCAAATCCATCAAGTCCAGATATTCCGCCCGCGCCGCGTCGGTCAGGGTTTGGCCGACAACATGCAGCCCGTCGGGGATCAGCGCATCTTCGGTTTCAAGCAACGTCAGCCACAAATCGGCAGGCGCGATGTTACCCATGTCCACCGCATCGGCTTGCTCTGCGATCAGGGTTTCAAGTTCGCTGCGTTCGCCTGCATTAGGGGCAAGTGCGCGCCAGCGCGTCAGGCTGTCTTTCAGTTCAACCAGTCCCTTGTACAAACCCGCCGTCGCCAAAGGCGGTGTCAGGTGTGTGATGGTGACTGCACCAGACCGGCGCTTGGCCAAAGACGCCTCGGACGGGTTGTTGGAGGCATAAAGATAGATGTTGGGCATCTCGCCGATCAAACGATCCGGCCAATCCTGCCCGCCAAGACCTGCCTGTTTGCCGGGCATGAATTCCAACGCACCGTGCATCCCGAAATGCAGGATCGCGTCGGCGTTGTAGGTGTCGCGCAGCCATTGATAAAAGGTGACAAAGGCGTGTGTCGGGGCAAAGCCGCGTTCAAACAACAGGCGCATGGGATCGCCTTCGTAGCCGAAAGCCGGCTGCACACCCACAAAGATATTGCCAAAGTGGGCCCCCAGCACAAAGACACCACGACCGTCGGATTGCACGCGGCCCGGGGCGGGGCCCCAAACGGCTTCAACCTCGGCCAGATGCGGGCTGCTGCCGACGATTGCATCGGCGCTGACGTGGGCCGCAACATTGGCTTCTTGCCCGTATTGGGTGGCATTCCCTTGCAAAACGGCGGCACGAAGTGCGTCCACATCTGCCGGAACTTCAACGGAATAGCCTTGGGTTTTCATTGCCGTCAGCGTGTTGAACAGGCTTTCAAAAACACTCAGATAAGCGGCTGTGCCCACAGCCCCTGCATTGGGTGGAAAGCCGAACAACACGATGCCTATCTTTTTGTCGGCATTGCGGGCTTTGCGCAGTTTCGCCAAGCGTACGGTTTTTTCAACAAGGCTGGTGATGCGTTCATGGCAGGGGGCCATGGCTTTGGTCTCGTCCTGAGTTTGGCATTTGTGAATGCAGCCCGCGCAGCCGTCAGGGCCATGACGCCCTCCAAAGACGGTGGGGTTGGTGGCCCCGTCAAGTTCAGGCAAAGCGACCAGCATCGTGGTTTCAATCGGACCCAGACCCTGTGCGGCGTCAGACCATTGACCCAAGGTTTGAAACTCAAGGGGATGGGCCGCCACATAGGGAATATCGAGGCGTTTCAGAACGTCGATTGCGGCGGCGTTGTCGTTGTAGGCGGGACCACCCACAAGGCTGAAACCGGTCAGCGACACCATAGCATCAATATGCAAACCCTGATCGTTCAGGAAATAGGTGTCCACGGCAGGTCGGCCATCCAGCCCGCCTGCGAAACTTGGAATGACGCGGATGCCTTTGGCCTCGAATTGGCGAATGACAGCATCGTAATGCGCGGTGTCCGAGCTCAGGACATAGGACCGCATCATCAGCAAGCCAACGGTGGCAAGGGGAGCTGCAGGGGCAGGCAGGTCGGCGATGTCGGTTGTGATGCGGTGGGGCAGGTCAGGGTGATACAAGCCGCAATCGGGGTAGTCGATGGGGGCCGCGGCCTGCGGTTGCGTGACCCAGCCCGTGTTGGTGGCATAGCGGTTCAACAGGTTGCGGATCATCGCATCCACATTGTCGTCAGAACCGCCCAGCCAGTATTGCATGGTCATGAACCAGGCGCGCAGATCCTGGGATTTTCCGGGGATGAATTTCAGAATTTTTGGCAGACGGCGCAGCAACGCCATCTTCTTTTGACCGTCGTTTGCAGAAGGCTTAGAGGACCCGCGCAAACGCTTCATCAGCTTCATGGCACCGGATTGGGGCGCCATCATATCCAGACTGCCCATGCGGGTCAGCTTGACGATAGAGGCGTCGGCAATGACGCCCACCATCGCATCACAGTGATCGCGGCGGGCTTCCAGGGTGGGCAAAATACGGGCGACGTGTTCTTCCAGAAACAACAGGTTGGACACGATGATGTCGCCTGTTTCCACGGCTTGGCGGGCGGCCTCGAATGCGTTGGGATTTTCACCCCATTCGGCAGCGGCATGGACAGAAACAGACAGGCCGGGATAGTCGCGGGTCAAAGTTTCAATGGCACGATTGGCAGGACCGGCCGTATGGCTGTCCAGTGTCAGGATCACAAACCGATAACCGGGCAACCGGCCATGTATGCCTGCATCATCGCGCATAATGGGCCTTGGCCTCATATAGGGTATCGATACTGATTTCGGACATGCCGCGATCGGCTGCGAAGGCTTCTGTGTTGCGACGGGCTTTGCCGCGCACAAAAAACGGGATCTTCTTCAGCTCTTTTTCAGCATCCATCAGCCAGATCACATCACCGGACACGATCTTCTTTTCGCCTGAAATATCCCGGGGGGAGTCCGAAGGACGGGGGGCCCTCTCAGTGCTTCCTTCGGGAGCACTTGCCGGGTGACGCGCGTCATGCGAGGCATGCTGCGCTGACAGCTCCCCCCTTTCAATGCGCGCCGCAGGCGCAGAGTGTCCACCATGGTGCGAAGCGCCAGCCGCATCGTTGAATTCGAAGTCATCGCGGAACATGTGAAGCAAATGCTCTTCCAGCCCCATCACAAGGGGATGAACCCATGTGTCGAAAATCACGTTTGCCCCTTCAATGCCCATTTGGGGTGAATAACGGGCGGGAAAATCCTGCACGTGAACGGGGGCAGAAATGACGGCGCAGGGGATGCCCAAACGCTTGCCGATATGGCGTTCCATTTGGGTGCCTAAGATCATTTCGGGCTGCAACGCTTCGATGGTGCGTTCGACTTCGAGATAGTCATCGGTGATCAACGGATCTACGCCATAGACTTTGGCAAGGCTGCGAATGTCGCGGGCCATTTCACGGTTGTAGCACCCTAACCCTACGACCTCGAAGCCCATTTCGTCGCGGGCGATGCGGGCGGCCGTACGTACATGTGTGCCATCGCCAAAGATGAACACACGCTTGCCGGTCAAATACGTGCTGTCCACAGATGCCGAATACCACGGCAGGCGCAAACGGCTGTCGTCTAGGTAGGGGGCTTTTCCGGTTATCTTGGACACTTCTTCAACAAAGTCACGGGTCGCGCCGACACCGATAGGGACGACTTTTGTGTATGGTTGGTCAAAGTTCTTTTCCATCCAACGTGCAGCGGTTTCCGCCGTTTCGGGGTACATCAGAACATTGAAATGTGCGGCCCCCATACGCTTGATGTCGGTCGGTGACGATGTCATCGGGGCGACGACGTTGACAGAAATTCCCATGTCGCTGAGCAACGCTGTGACTTCTTGAATGTCGTCGCGGTGGCGAAATCCGAGTGCTGTGGGGCCGATAAGGTTGGCTGTGATTTGTTTCGTGCGGTCCATCGGTTTGGCAAGAGATTTTACAATCTGGTAAAATGTCTCGTCTGCGCCGTAGTTTTCTTTGCGTTGATAGCTTGGTAATTCCAGCGCGATTGTGGGCACGGGCAATCCCATCAGTTCGGACATGCCGCCCGGATCGTCCTGGATCAATTCCGCGGTGCAAGACGCCCCCACGATGATCGCTTCGGGTTTGAAGCGGTCATAGGTGTTTTGCAGCGTCGTTTTGAACAAATTGGCCGTGTCACTGCCCAAGTCACGGGCTTGAAATGTTGTGTAGGTGACGGGCGGGCGATGATTGCGCCGTTCGATCATAGTGAACAAAAGGTCGGCGTATGTGTCACCTTGGGGGGCATGCAACACGTAATGCAGCCCCGTCATACCAGTGGCCACGCGCATGGCGCCGACGTGGGGCGGGCCTTCATATGTCCAGACAGTCAGTTTCATGCGGGCAACCCGCGGGGGCCAGCCCCCGCACCCCCGAGGTTTATTTCGCGAGATGAAGCAGGATCGAGTTTTAGCATTTCGGCGCGGCGCATCGGCCGTGAAAAAAGCCCTGCGAGATCACCGGCCTGTTCGTAGAAATGCACGGGTGTAAAGACCAGCTCGATGGCCCATTTTGTCGCCAGACCTTCCGCTTCCAGCGGATTGGCAAGCCCAAGCCCGCAGACCGTCAGATCGGGTCGCGCATCCCGACAGCGTTCCAGTTGAAGGTCTACGTCTTGCCCTTCGGCAAGTGTCGGGCCTTGTGCCAGCATATCCAGATCCGGCCCCACGATGCCTTTGTGGATGAAGGGGGCCGCGACCTCGATGGCGTTCATTCCACATTCGCGTGTCAGGAACCGCGCCAATGGTATTTCCAACTGGCTGTCGGGGAAGAAGAAAACAGATTTGTCACGCAGTGCTTCTGATGCCTGCGCGATTGCTTTGCGTGCGCGTGCACGTGGCGCTGCGGTGACACGGTCAAAGGTTTCCGCGTCTATTCCGAATTCATCGGCAATCGCCCGCAACCAGGCCGTTGTCCCTTCTTCACCGAAAGGAAAGGGTGCGGACAGGTGGCGTGCGCCGCGCCGTTCAAGGGCTGCATGCGTGTCCCCCAGAAAGGGTTGCGTCAAAGCAAACACAGTGCCTGACCCGACCCCCAGATCCTCATCGGCGCGTGGGGCAGGCAGGACCTTTACGCCGTCGATGCCCATTTGGTTGAGCAAGGACACCGCTTGTTCTTCGACCACATCAGGCAGTGCGCCCACCAACATCAGCTGGCGCGCATCGGTTTTGGCCAGCACCGGAACCATAGAGGCAAGACATGCATCTTCGCCTTGCGTGAACGTTGTTTCGATCCCGGAACCGGAGAAATTAAGAACCCGCACAGAAGGGGCGTGTTTTTCTGTCAAACGCTCTGCCGCGCGCGCGAGATCAAGTTTGATCACCTCGGACGGGCAGGAGCCCACCAGAAACAGCTGTTTGATGTCTGGGCGTCGCGCCAACAGTTCGGTGGCGACGCGGTCCAATTCAGTTTGGGCATCTGCCAGTCCCGCCAAATCGGTTTCTTCAAGAATTGCCGTGCCGAATCGGGGTTCTGCAAAAATCATCACGCCAGCGGCCGATTGCAGCAGGTGCGCACATGTGCGGCTGCCGATCACAAGGAAAAATGCATCCTGCATTTTGCGGTGCAACCAAATGATACCCGTCAGGCCACAGAAAACCTCGTGTTGGCCACGCTGCTTGAGAATCGGTTCGTCGCGACAACCGCGCGACAAAGAAGGCGGCGACAGATCATTCATGCGGGGGCCTCTTGGCGGGCATCAAGCCCATGTGATTGAGGGGAGGTTTCTGCGGCAGCTTGAAGGCGGGCTGCCCGTAGTTTCAGAATGAATTGCACCGCATTGATGACGTAGGCGGTGTACGCGGCAAGGGCCAAAAACATCAGCTCGACCGGTGTCATATATCCCGTCCAAAGCGCCCAGACATAGGCCGCATGCAACGCAATCACCGCAAAGGAAAAGACGTCTTCCCAGAAGAACGCAGGCGCGAAAAGGTATTGACCAAAAACGACTTTTTCCCAGATTGCCCCTGTCACCATGATCAAGGCCAAAGCAGCTGTTTTGATTAGAATGGACCATGTCGCGACCCCATAGCCTTCGCCGGTCAAAAGGTAGCGCACCACAAGGACCACAGAGATCAGGAATATGATGAATTGCACAGGCGCCAGAACACCTTGCACCAACGTCCAGACGCTTGCGTCGCGGCGCATGCGTTGCTGGGCTGTGTAAAGCCCCGCCGGAACGCGATTTTCATCAGATTTGGCCATTTCGTGTCAGCACCTCGGATTGCAGGGTTCTTCCGTGATGGTACTGGCGTGAAGTAAAAAGTGTCAATTAAAAGTTACACAAATGATGTAAATGAAAATACGCAGATTTCTTTGGAAAAGCGCATATATTCAGCGAAACATGGCTAAAACGAACCCTTTGGGTGGAGGATTGGCGGGGTATGATGCCAAAAGTGTCAAAACTAATTGACATTAAGGTGTCTAAGCCTGACAGTTCCTGCCATTGGCTGCTGTATTGTGTGCGGCTTTGGCCGATGCTGCAAATTCCACGCGAACAAGCGAGTTGTATGATGACCCAAGAGGATTCACATTTTCAATTCGACACTGGTCTCAGTGATGTAGGCCTCAGTGATGCGGGCCTCGAGATGGGTATTGATGCCTGCCATTTGGCGGATGTGCCGTCGGTTGATCTTGTGGCGCAGGTTATTGCCGCGTTGCGGGACAGAAAGCCGATTGTCGCCGGTGGTCCGCGCCAACATGTTCTGGATCGTCTGGTTGAAGCTGTTGTGGCGTCTGCCGGTTTTGATCCGCGCCAAATGTTTGCAGATCTGGCGGCCCACCGTGTCGCAGAAGTAGAGGCGGTTGATGTCTACATCCCGCACGCCGCCGAGGTTCTGGGGGTGCGCTGGCTGGAGGATGATCTGTCATTTGCCGATGTGACGATTGCCGCATTGCGCTTGCAGGCCATGGTGCGATCCATGTCATGGGCGCCCTTTGCGGGTGTGGATGCCATGTCTGCACTGATCGTTTTGCCTGAAAGCGAGCAACATTTTTTGGGGGGCTCTGTTTTGATGTCCCAGTTGGAGCGCTTGGGTCTGTCCGTTGAAATGTCCATGTGCGAGTCGCAATCTAAAGTGGTAAGTCGCATTTTGCACGATCGGCCAGAGGTTGTTCTATTTACCTGCTCGGGTGCTGCAGCGCTTGCATCCATCACAGAAACTGTCCAAAACATCCTTAGAACTGTCGCGATGCCGCCAGTGCTTGCATTGGGCGGGCCGATTGTTTCGCAAAAAGACGGTCTGAAAGAAACAACAGGCGTAGATATTGTGACCTGCGAAATTACAGATGTGGTCAAGGTTTGCGCCAGCAAACGAAATGCGCAGTCCGGCAGATGACCACAAACGGCAGCAGCTTTTGGACCAGTGGCGCCGTGCCGCTGATCGAGCCCGAATTTCTCGGCAGCATTATAGGTGCTGCTTCTGATATTGCCCTTGTTGTTTCGGCCGAAGGCATGGTTCTGTCTGTTGTCCTGAATTCCAGCGAAGCCAGTTTTGGCGATCTTAGTCATTGGGAAGGGCGTTCGGTTCTGGATTTCCTGACCGAAGAAAGCGTCACCAAGTTCGGGGCCGCCCATACGTCTTATCTGGCCGGTGACGTGCCGCAGAAGTCTTTGGAATTGAACCATATCGATGCCGCCGCCTGGCAATATCCCGTCCGGTATACATTTCATCGCTTTGGCCAGGAAAATGCCGTTTTGCTTTTGGGTCGCGATTTACGCCCGATTGCCGAGACTCAGCAGCAGTTGGTGCAAGCACAGATCGCGCTTGAGCAAGGGTATGAGGCGCGCCGTGAATTTGATGCCCGCTACCGTGTTGTCATGGGGCAAACGTCTGATGCGATTATATTTGTGGCGGCCCAGTCGGGGCGTGTAGAAGATGCAAACGCGGGCGCGGCCGCACTGTTCGGTGTAAAGCTTGACGCATTGGTTGGGTCTGGCTTGTCGTCTTTGGTGACAGAGCCGTCCTCAGGTGCAACTTTGGAAGCCTTGATGACGGCCACTTTGGGCGATGACCAAAGCGATGTGGCTGTGCGTTCCAAACGGGTCCAGTCCCAGTTGCGTTTGCGTCCTACTATTTTTAGATCCGGTGGTCAGCGGATGTTGATGTGTCAGGTGTCGGATGTTGATGCGGCCGCACCAACCCAGGATACTGCGGCCCTTCAGGCCGCTGCGTTGTTCCGCAAAAGCAGCGACGCCATTGTGTTTACAGATGCAAAGGGTGTGATTGCATCGGTCAATGAAGGATTTCTGGACCTGATTGGCGCGGCCCACTTGGCTGACGTTGTCGGAAAGTCTATGGCAGATTTCTTTGCCCGCGGTCAGATTGATCTGGGCGTTTTGAAAGATGCATCAGAACGCGCCAGCCCGATGCGCATGTATGCCACAAAGCTGCGCAACGAATTGGGCGGTACGACCCCCGTCGAGATTTCGGCCACGCGGTTGGAAGACGAAGACGTGGTTGGCTTTGGTATGATTTTGCGTGACGCCACGCGTGCGGATACCGTCCGCGGTGGCGCAGGCACGGGTGTGGGGGCGGCGGACCGCAATGTTGTGGATCTTGTTGGCTCTGCGTCTTTGAAAGATATCGTCGCGGAAACCACAGATGTTGTCGAGAAGATGTGCATTGAAGCTGCAGTTGCATTGACCAAGAACAACCGTGTTGCTGCCGCCGAAATGTTGGGCTTGTCCCGCCAAAGCCTGTACGTCAAGCTGCGTAAATACGACCTTCTGAGCAAAGACTGATCGCAAATTGACCGGCGGCGGGGTGCACCAAGGTGCACCTTACCCAATAACAGCCCCTGTTGTGCATGTCGTCTGGTGCCCTGCCTCTTGCTTCGACTCAAAGTGTCAGCCATAGTTTACACATGACTGTAACTGATGTGATACAGATGCGCCGCTTTCCAGAGCCTGCTGCATCCCTGCGCCTGATCAAACCTATCACATGGTTTCCACCGATGTGGGCCTATGTCTGCGGTTTGATCTCATCCGGCGCCTCGCCTGTTGGGCAATGGCATCTGGTGATCCTTGGTGTTCTATTGGCGGGTCCCATAGTCTGCGGCATGTCGCAAGCCGCCAACGACTGGTGTGATCGCCATGTTGACGCCATCAATGAACCGGACCGCCCTATTCCATCGGGCCTTATCCCGGGTCGGTGGGGCTTGTATATCGCTTTGGCCATGTCTGTTTTGTCGCTGGTTGTTGGCTGGCAGTTGGGAATTTGGGGCTTTGGTGCCACCGTCGTTGGTGTTTTGGCGGCATGGGCCTATTCGGCTGAACCCGTCCGGTTAAAGCGGTCGGGATGGTGGGGGCCGGGTCTGGTGGGCCTAAGCTATGAAAGCCTGCCGTGGTTTACGGGCGCAGCCGTTTTAAGCGCGGGCGCGCCGTCTTTTGCCGTTGTTGTCATCGCATTGCTTTATGGCATTGGTGCGCATGGCATTATGACTCTGAATGATTTCAAGGCCTTGGAAGGGGACCGCCAAACGGGTGTCAATTCCTTGCCTGTGACGCTTGGCCCTGAGAAGGCTGCCAAGGTTGCCTGTTTTGTGATGGCTGTGCCGCAAATTGTTGTGATTGCCTTGCTGGCGATGTGGGATCGTCCCTTGCACGCCTTGGGCGTGGCTGGCGTTTTGTTGGTCCAGTTTTGGGCCATGACCGTGATGTTCAAAGACCCCAAGGCCAAGGCCCCTTGGTACAATGGCACAGGCGTTTTGCTGTATGTCAGCGGCATGATGATCGCGGCCTTTGCGTTGCGGGGCATGGCATGATCGGCTGGGGCACATTGACCCGCCTGTGTCTGGTCAACGCGGCGATTGGCGGTTTGGCGGCACTGCCTGTGAACCTGTTCAACCGTTTGATGACGGTCGAGTTGTCTTGGCCCGCGTTGCTGCCCGGTTTGCTGGTCGCCTTGCACTATGGTGTGCAACTGACACGGCCTGCTTGGGGGCATCGGTCTGATGTAAAGGGTGGCCGTACGGTGTTTATTTTGGGCGGTTTGGTGTTGGTCAGTCTTGGCGTGATCGGCACTGCCTATGGTATTCTGGTCGCCAGTGGCACGCCAATGATGGCTTTGGCGGTCTGGGTTGTGTCTTACACCGCAATCGGGATGGGGATCGGGGCGGCTGGCACCTCGTTTTTGGCCTTGTTGGCTGCAGCGTCAGGATCGCGCAAAGGGGCTGCCGCAACTTTGGCGTGGCTGTTTTTGATCGCGGGCGCGATTGCGGCATCCATTGGAACTGGCATCGCGTTGGAGCCGTACAGCGCAGAACGCTTGTTGGTGATTGTCTCTGTCGTCTGCGCGATCGCTTGTGTCGTGGCCTTGCTGGCGACATTGGGTGTTGAACAGCATGTTCCCCCCACAACGATGGACCCCGCCACGCCTTTGCGCGACGCTTTGCGCCAGACATGGGCAGATCCTGCTGCCCGCCAATTCACCGGATTTGTGTTTCTGTCGATCCTTGCGTTCTATTTGTCCGAACTGATCCTTGAACCGTTCGCGGGCCACATCCACGGACTATCACCCGAAGACAGCACCAAACTGTCGGGTGGCAAGGATGGTGCCGCATTGCTTGGCATGATCGGGGCTGGCGTGCTGTCGCATTTCCGGTTTGGATCCTTGCGCACCTGGGCCATTGCAGGGTGTTTGATTTCGGCGACAGGATTGCTGGCCTTGGCAGCAGGGCTGCCTTTGGTCCCTGCGACTGTGGTTTTGGGTCTTGGCAACGGGTTGTTTGTGGTCGGCGCTATCGGATCAATGATGCAGCTGGCGGCGGCGC
Source organism: Ascidiaceihabitans donghaensis (assembly GCF_900302465.1). NCBI lineage: Bacteria > Pseudomonadati > Pseudomonadota > Alphaproteobacteria > Rhodobacterales > Paracoccaceae > Ascidiaceihabitans > Ascidiaceihabitans donghaensis. The sequence continues at coordinate 69,634 of NZ_OMOR01000002.1, forward strand.
ATCAAGACGCCACCGGCACACGCATGGGTGTCTTTGGCGCGGCTCAAGCCGTTGCCGCAGGTTTGGCGGGTTTGATTGCCACAGGCATGTTGGATCTGGCGCGTTTTGTAGCCAGTGACGCCCAGGCCTATGCGTCTGTCTTTGCGCTTGAGGCTATCTTGTTTCTGGCTGCCGCCGTTATGGCGGCGCGGATCATGGCGCGGCCTGACGATTTGAAAGATGCAACAATGGTTCCGGGAGAATGAGATATGTTTGATGTCGTCGTTGTAGGTGGTGGGCCGTCCGGTGCCACTGCGGCTGAGGATCTGGTCCGTTCCGGCCATAAGGTCGCGCTGCTGGACCGCGAGGGCCGCATCAAACCCTGTGGCGGGGCGATTCCACCGCGCCTGATGCAGGATTTCTTTATCGAGGACGCCCAACTGGTGGCCAAGGTGAACACCGCGCGCATGATCTCGCCCACGGGTCGCCATGTGGATATCCCGATTGAGAACGGCTTTGTCGGCATGGTGGATCGCAAGGATTTTGACCCCTTCCTGCGCAAACGCGCGGTTGAGGCGGGGGCAGATTATTACACAGGCACTTTTGTGCGCATTGAGCGTCCCGAAGGCACGCCTGTGGTCATTTTCCGCGACAAGGAAACGCAAGAGGAACGCGAACTTCCCTGCAAGCTGGTGATCGGGGCCGATGGGGCGAAGTCTCGCGTTGGTCTGGCCGAAGTCAAAGACGCAGACAAGGTGCCTTTGGTCTTTGCCTATCACGAGATTATCAAGGCCCCCGAAAAGACCGAAGTTTATGATCCGGTGCGCTGTGATGTGATCTATGACGGGGCGATTTCCCCTGACTTTTATGGCTGGGTCTTTCCCCATGGCGACAGTGCCAGCGTTGGGATGGGGTCGGAATTGTCGTCTGTGAATCTTAAGGATGCGACGGCGGCATTGCGCAAGGCGTCGGGCCTTGAGCACTGCGAGACCCTGCGCAAAGAAGGCGCGCCTATTCCATTGAAACCGATGGACCGTTGGGACAATGGCAAGGACGTTTTGCTGGCGGGCGATGCGGCTGGGGTCGTGGCGCCGTCCTCGGGTGAGGGGATTTACTATGCGATGGTCGGGGGCCGCGTGGCTGCAACAGCCTGTGCTGCGACCTTGGCGTCGGGCCGTGTGAAAGACCTGAAACTGGCGCGCAAGCTGTTCATGAAGGAACATAAGATGGTGTTCCGCGTGCTGGCTTCCATGCAGAACGCCTATTACCGCAACGATGACCGGCGCGAACGCTTTGTGTCCTTGTGCCACGATGTGGACGTGCAGCGCCTGACATTTGAGGCCTATATGAACAAGAAGCTGGTGCGCGCGAACCCCTTGGCGCATCTGAAAATTGGCATTAAGAACATGGCGCATCTGACCGGATTGGTGAAAGCGAACCACGTATGAGCATTATGATCCCCGCATGGGTCGACGGCACGCTTGTGCCTGTCGAAAAGCTGGAAGCCCACAAGAAGGGGCTGCGCCACAAGGCGGTGTCGGTGTTTGTGTTGCGCGGTTCCGAGATGTTGTTGCAGCGCCGCGCCTTGGGCAAATACCACACGCCGGGGCTGTGGGCGAACACCTGTTGTACGCATCCCGATTGGGACGAAGCGCCAGAGGTCTGCGCACTGCGTCGTCTCGACGAAGAACTGGGGATCACCTGCGTGACGCCTGAATTCCGCCAGAACCTTGAATATCGCGCTGACGTGGGCGGGGACTTGATTGAACACGAAGTTGTGGATGTGTTTGTGGCCCATGCGGGCGATGATTTCACTATGGCGCTGAACCCCGAAGAGGTGATGGAGGCTGAATGGGTCGACCACCACGAGGTCCGCCGCCGCATCGATGCCAATCCCGATTCGTTCACCCCATGGATGCGCATCTACATGGATCAACATGCAGATGCGATTTTTGGGAACGAACTGGCTTAGGTAATCTGGACTTCCAGCGTGCCGACCCCATCCACACCGCCCGTTAAAACATCACCCTTTTGTACAGCACCTACACCCGCAGGGGTACCTGTCATGATCAGGTCTCCGGGGGCCAGCGTCACGTAGCGCGACAGGTAAGCCACGTGGTCATTCACGGACCAAATCATGTCGGCAATATCAGCATCCTGCCGTGGTTCATCATTTACATTCAACCAGATACGCCCTTGCGTTAGGCTTGCAATGTCCGCCATGGGGCGGATCGCCGACATAGGTGCGGACTGGTCAAAGCCTTTGGACATGTCCCATGGGCGGCGCGTGTCCTTGGCCAATTGTTGCAAATCGCGGCGGGTAAAATCGATGCCGACAGCCGCGCCCCAAATGTGGGCGGGCACGTCCTGAGGGGCGATGTTAACACCACCTGTTCCAAGCGCCACAACCAGTTCGATTTCGTGGTGCAGGTCTTGGGTTTGCACCGGATAGGGCAAAGCGCAGGGGCAATCGACCACGGCATCGGCCGGTTTGGTGAAGAAAAACGGCGGCTCACGATCGGGATCATTGCCCATCTCGCGGGCGTGCGCTTCATAGTTGCGCCCCACACAAAATATGCGGCGCACAGGGAACCTATTGGTGGTGTTGTCGACGGCGACACTGGCTTGGACAGGCGGGGTTAGGACAAAGGTCATGGGCACTTCTTTATTTGTGTTTGTCTGTTGCCTCGTCATAACACGGCAAATCTGTGCAGAGGAAATCTAATGTTAAGTTTCGCTCTTTAGGTCTTGTGGCAACGGTATCGGAGTTTGCGGAAAAAAATATGGTTGTTTTGGAAGATATTTCTGCTGGCTCCGGCACGAATGCGCGGTTTTTGGGGGTGCGTTTTGGGCTCGGTTAAAGCGATGGAATGGCAGGGACCTGAATGGGAGCTAAGCCAAAGCGACTTTGAATATGTTTCGGATTTGGCACGGGCAAAATTCGGGCTGGATTTGTCAGATGCCAAGCGGTCATTGATTTATTCCCGGTTGGCCAAACGTATGAAGGCGTTGGAATACACAGAGTTTTCACAGTATTTGACGCGATTGAACGGCCCTGACGCAAAGATCGAGATGGGCGAATTGCTGTCTGTTCTGACAACAAACATCACGCATTTCTTTCGTGAAGAACATCATTTTCACACTTTGGAAACCAAAGTGCTACCACAGCTGATCGAAGCGGCCCGTGCGGGGGGGCGCGTGCGTTTGTGGTCAGCGGGGTGTTCTTCGGGGCAAGAACCCTTTTCGATGGCAATGGTTGTTTTGAATATGTTTCCTGACGTCGCAAAATATGACTTCAAAATTCTGGCAACAGATATTGACCCGGTCGTTGTTCAGTCGGGCATGCGTGCGACCTATTCTAAGTCCGAATTGGATGGATTGCCCAAAGAATTACGCGACAAGTTTATGAAGCAAGAACCGGGTCTGAAAAAAGGGTTGCGCGTTACACAAAACGTGCAGGATCTGGTGACCTTCCGTATCTTGAACCTGATCGAACCCTTACCCATGCATGGTCCGTTTGATGCGGTGTTTTGCCGGAATGTAACGATCTATTTCGACAAAGCGACACAAGCCAACGTCTGGGATCAGATATGCAAGGTCATGCGCAGCGGTGCTTATCTTTTCATTGGTCATTCGGAACGCATTTCAGGACCGGCGACCAGGAGCATGAAGAAGGAAGGGTTCACAACCCTGCGCAAAGAATGAAGGGGCGTTGGGGATTGCATCGGCATGTCGCTCATCTGGAACGGTGCGCTGATAAACTTTGCCTTAGCGACTTAAACAATAGAATGAGTGAAGAACATGTCTTCGCATGAAATGAAGCGCCAAAGCGTAATCCAGGGCGAATGTTACGTCACAAACGATCCGTTTGTTCAATATGCAACGGTTCTTGGGTCGTGCATTGCCGTATGCTTGTACGAACCCGACGCTATGGTGGGTGGCATGAACCATTTCTTGCTGCCTGGCAGTTTGGAAGACGCGACAGGGGACATGAAATACGGCGTGTATTCAATGGAGTTGTTGATCAACGGGTTGCTAAAACTTGGTGCTGATCGTTTCAAACTTGAAGCCAAGATTTTTGGAGGAAGCCATATCAGTGCTTCCTCACATCAGATTGGGCTAAAAAACCAGATATTCACTAAAGAATTCCTGTGCCGGGAAGGAATCCCTTGCATTGCCGAAAATCTTGGGGGGCCTTACGCGCGGAAATTGCAGTTTATTCCAACCACCGGAAAGGTGCGCCACTTGCTGATCCCGGCCAACGAATCCCCCAAAGACGAAGCGGTCAAACCCATCACGCAGGGCGGAATTTCCTCGGTTGAGCTATTTTAAGAAAAGGAAGGCTTGATAGGGGGGCGCTGAAAGCTGTTTTGCACTCAGCTGTTGTGTCGAACACCGCTATGTTCAGCCCCGTGTGGCATGGCGCATTCTTTTCTAGATTTGAAAACCAGTCGCGTTTGGAAAATCCTATCTGTCCCATAAATCGACAATTAATTTGAGTTGTTGAGATCCTACATTTCAGAAAACGCAAAATGCGTTTTCGAGTTCCTGTGTTTGAGGAATATGGTTTGTGGCCTGTCCCCCCGATGTGACAAGACCAGCCTAACCCAGACAACGCATGGAGCAGACTATGGCCCGCGACTATTTGAAGAAAGCCACCATGACGGCCCAATCGGGGTCTGACGAAGTGCGCGAAACCGTCATGAATATTCTTGCGGATATTGAGGCAGGCGGCGATGAGGCCGCATTGAAATATGCAGCTAAGTTCGACAATTACGAAGGCCCGGTCCTGTTAAGTGCTGATGAAATTGCCGCGGCCTCTGCCAAAGTGCCACAAAAGCTAAAAGACGACATCGCGTTTGCGCATAGCAATGTGCAACGGTTTGCGGAATTGCAAAAATCCACCATGACAGATGTGGAAACCGAAATCGTCCCCGGTTTGATTGCCGGACAAAAGGCGATCCCGGTGCGCGCGGCGGGCTGCTATGTGCCGGGCGGGCGTTACAGCCACATCGCCTCCGCAATTATGACGGTGACCACGGCCAAAGTCGCGGGTTGCGAAAACATCGTTGCGTGTTCCCCACCCCGCCCCAATGAAGGCATCGCACCCGCGATTATCTACGCAGCCCATTTGGCGGGCGCCACGCAAATTTTGTCGATGGGGGGCGTGCAAGGCATCGCGGCCATGACCTTTGGATTGTTTGGCCTGCCCAAAGCGGACATCCTTGTGGGCCCGGGCAACCAATTCGTGGCCGAAGCCAAGCGTTTTCTTTTTGGACGTGTGGGCATTGATATGGTTGCGGGTCCAACCGATAGCCTGATTTTGGCAGATGCCACAGCTGACGCGCATATCGTGGCAACGGATTTGGTGTCTCAGGCGGAACACGGATACAATTCGCCAGTTTGGTTGGTGACGGATGACCGCGCGTTGGCCGAAAAAGTGATGGGCATGGTCCCGGACATGATCGCCGATTTGCCAGAGTTGAACCGCATGAACGCAGAAGCGGCTTGGCGCGACTATGCCGAAGTTATCCTGTGCGCAGACCGTGAAGAAATGGCCGCCTGTTCCGATGACTACGCGCCAGAGCACCTGACCGTTCAGGCCGAAGATCTCGATTGGTGGTTGGATCGCCTACAATGCTACGGATCGCTGTTCTTGGGCGAAGAAACCACTGTGTCTTATGGCGACAAGGCCTCTGGCACGAACCACGTTTTGCCGACCTCAAGCTCTGCCAAATACACCGGCGGGCTAAGCGTGCACAAATACATGAAGATCGTCACATGGCAGCGCGGCACCCAAGAAGGCACCAAGGATGTGGCCATCGCAACGGCCCGAATTTCGCGCCTTGAGGGGATGGAAGGCCACGCCCGCGCCGCGGATGTGCGTCTGGCCAAATACTTCCCCGGCGAAAACTTCGACCTGACGGCGGCAGAGTAAACTCTGTCTGCCAACTTCCATTTTCACCCCGCACACGAGGAGTAACTCACGTGTCTATCAGTTCCAAAATCGTGGATGATTTCGTCGCCAATGGCGTCGAATTTGTCACGACCGTGCCTTGCAAACAGCTGGCTGGCGTTATCGACGAAGTCGACGCGCGCCCCGAGATTTTCCACATCCCCTCCAACAAAGAAGACGAGGGCATGGGGTTGTGCGCAGGTGCCTTCATGGGCGGCAAACGCCCTGCCATCATCATGCAGAACACGGCGATTGGTGTCACGATCAACACGCTGGCGACGCTGACACAGTATTATCGCATGCCTTTGCCGATGCTGATTTCCTATCGCGGTGAATTGCGCGAACCTGTGGCCTGCCAAGTTGAAATGGCAGTCCATACCAAGGCGCTGCTAAACCAGATGAACATCCCCACGTACCACTTCCACAAGGAAAGTGACGCGGACGAATTGGATGCGATCCTGAAATACACCTTCATGTGCAACAAACCTGTGGCGATCCTGACGGATGCGTCCTTTTGGGGAGGCTACGGCGACCAATGATCCGTTCTGAAATCCTGCGCGAGATCGCGCCTATCCTTCGTGACCAACTGGTCGTTTGCAACATCGGTCTGCCCAGCCAAGAGCTGCATATGATCGACGACAATGCGAAAAACTTCTACATGCTTGGGACCATGGGGTTGTCGTCCTCCATCGGCCTTGGACTGGCTTTGGCGCAAGACAAAACCGTTATCTCCATCGACGGCGACGGATCGGTCCTGACCAACCTTGGCACGTTGCCAACCATCGCCAACAACGTGGCCGACAACTACATTCTGATGATCATCGACAACGGATCATATGGGTCTACGGGCGATCAGCCGACCTATGCTGGCAAGAAAACCAAGCTGGAAAATGTCGCCGCCGCCTGTGGCTGCGAAAACGTCGTGACCGTGCAAGACGTGGACGCTGGCAAAGCGTTGCAAGCAGCCATCCACAGCAAGAAAATGACGATCATCGTGGTGAAATGCGACAGCGGCAACATCAAGCTGCCCGTGATCACCATGGACCCGGTTGTGATCCGCGACCGTTTTATGAAAGCCGTCGCAAGCTAAGGTTTAGGGTGCGCGGGGAAACCTTCGCGCACCTGACCCCGCGAACTCGACCAGAGTATGGTCGCAGCCGATCAGGGCCGTTTCGATCAACTCGGCGATAAGCACCCAATCCCCGCCCGCAAGTCCGGCCCCGATCATCGGGTAACCTATGCGACTGTTTGGAAAACGGGTGGCAATGTCTTCAAAGCAGGATTTGATCGCATCGTTATCTGCTTTGCGCCCGCGAATGCTTCGGGGAACGTTGCTGCGATACCTTTTGCAATACCCGCTCCCATCGTGTGAAAGCAATTGCAGCCATGCACAATAACATCACCACATTTTTTTATAGAGGGCCACAATTTCGTCTTCGCTGGGCACACGCGGGTTGTTCTGTGGTGAACCTGACGCCAACGCTTGGCGTGCCATCAAATGCAACATGTCATCGTCTGCCTCATGGCCCAACTGGCTGGGTGAAGGCACTTTCAAATCCGCGTTCAGCGCTTTTAAGGAACGCACCAGTTTGTCGCATGCGGTGGCGTCTGAATCTGACGCTTCGGCGAACCCCATAACGCGTGCGGCTTCGGCGTAGCGGGCCGGGGCGGCCTGTACCGAAAACGCAGTCACCACAGGCAAAAGCATGGCGTTGCTGAGCCCATGGGCCACATGAAAATGCGCACCGATAGGACGGCTCATGCCATGAACCAGTGCAACAGAGGCATTTGAAAACGCCATGCCCGCCTGTGATGCTGCCAGCATCAACGCCTCGCGCGCAGTGGCGTTTGTCGGGTCATTGCACGCGGTGCGTAGTTGGGTTGCGATCAGCGGCATCGCGGACAGGGCGAAGGCGTCGGTGTAGGCATGGGCGCGTTTGCTGACATAGGCTTCAAGTGCATGGGTGAGGCTGTCGATGCCTGTGTCTGCGGTGATGCGTGCGGGTTTGGTGGTGGTAAATTGCCAGTCGATTAATGCCGCTGTGCCCACGCACGCCAGTCCCGACAGGTTGTACTTTTCAGGGGCGCCAGTGTCCGTGATTACACACCACCGCGTCAGTTCTGATCCGGTGCCGCCAGTGGTTGGCACGCAGATCACGGGCAAACCGCAACGGTCAATTTGCCTTGGCGCTTTGTAGTCGCGCACATGGCCCGGGTTGACCGACATAAAGGAAATCGCCTTGGCTGTGTCCATTGGACTGCCGCCGCCAAACCCGATGATACAATCGTAATCGCCCGCGTTCAGGGCCGCGATCCCCGCGTCAACGCAGGTGTCGGTCGGATCCTCGATCACCCCGTCAAACAGCCCGTACGGCAGATTTGCGGCATCAAGTATGTCACAGAGCCTTTGCACATGGCCAAGTGAAACCAACCCTTTGTCCGTGATGATCAAAGGGCGTGACACAGCCATTTGCATCATCACCTCTGGCAGTTCCTGCACGACCCCACCGCCGATGCGGATGATGCGGGGGGATTGGATACGGACGAAGGTTTGCATGGTAAGTGTCGCTTTGGCTTGGGTCTGGTTTGATGCCCAAAGGGACGATTGTGCCGCCCCTTTGATGCAGTTTGGATCAGTCGATGAAGATGACGTCGCCGTCAGCAGGATCATTCAACACGGCGCGTCCTGTGACACCATCGTGAACAAGATAGCATCCGTTGACAGCAAAGGATTCTTTGTAGTGCGGTTTGCCGTCCGTATATGTCACCTTTTCCAGCCGTAGCCATTTGGGGGCTGAATCCCCGGTCACATATTCGATTTTGGCGGTCTCGCCGTTGACGATCACCAATGCTTTGTCGCCCAGTTCTTCGTCTTTTGAGGCCGTGAAGCCGTAGGACCAGACATTCGCTGACTTATTGTAAATGTGGCGGGTGCAGTCGGCAAAGGCCGCACCTGAAAGCAGTGACAGGGCAAGAAATGCAGTGCCGGATAATGCCGGCACAGTGCGAATCATAAATTTCATAAAATTGTTCTCCTATAAGGCAGAACAGTACCTGCGCCTTCCAAATTGAACAGGAAAAAAGCAGTTTGCGGCGTGGATCACTCTGCCGCGCGTTCCACCCCTTCGGCAATCGCTGTGCGCAAACGCTTTTCTAACGTGCGTTGTTTGTTTTCGGAATGGTATTTCAGCCCGAACATATCCTTCACGTAAAACGTATCGACCGCCTGTTCGCCATAAGTCGCGATCACAGCGTTGGCGATATAGACGTTTGACGCCGCCAGACTGCGGGTCAGGTCATGCAACAATCCGGGGCGGTCGCGGGTGTCGACTTCGATGATTGTATAAATCTCTGACCCTTCGTTGTCGAAGCTGATGTGCGTGGGCACGCGAAATGCCTTTTCGCGCTTTTTCACTTTGTCGCGGTCCACGATGGCGTCGCGTGTCACCACTTCGCCAGCCAAAGTGCGTTCAATCATTTTACGCAAGCGGGGCAGGCGGGCCGCGTCATAGGGTTGACCCTCTGCATCCTGAATCCAGAACGCATCTGTCACAAATCCGTCTTTGGTTGTGTAGCTGCGTGCATCGACAACATTGGCCCCCACAAGCGCCAAAGCACCGGTCAGACGTGCAAAGATGCCGGGGTGGTCGTGCATGACAAAACAAGCCCGCGTTGCGTCGCGGTCTTCGTCGGGATGCAGATCCATCAAGATCTCGTCGTTTGTCATGTTGCGCAGTAGCCCTGCAAACACCACATGCGCTGTCAGGTGCAATCCTTGCCAGTATGGGTCGTAATGTCGTGCTGTTTCGGCTTGTAAATCTTTGCGGGGCCAGTCGTGTAGCGCCGATCGCAATGCTTTTTTGGCCTCGGCGCCGCGGTTCTCGCGGTTTAGGGCCTCCATCCCGTTTTCAAGCGCGTTTTCGGTCTGGCGGTAAAGCGCCCGGATCAGAACCGCCTTCCAGTTGTTCCAGGTGTCGGGCCCAACGCCGCGAATGTCACAGACTGTCAGCACGCAAAGCAGCCCAAGCCGTTCTACTGTTTTTACTGCTTTGGCAAAGTCGCGTACGGTGCGCGGGTCAGCGATGTCGCGCTTTTGGGCCATATCGGACATGAGCAAATGGTAGCGCACCAGCCATTCGACAGTGTCCACGTCTTCTTGTTTCAGGCCAAGGCGGGGGGCTACCTTGCGCACGATTTGGGCGCCCAGGATAGAATGATCTTCGGGGCGTCCTTTGCCGATATCATGCAGCAGCATTGCCACATAAAGCACTTTGCGGTTCACGCCCTGCTCAAGGATGGACGAGGCCACAGGCAGCTCTTCTTCCAGCTCTCCGCGTTCGATCATCGCAAGGTTGGCGATGCATTGGATTGTGTGTTCGTCCACTGTGTAGCTGTGGTACATGTTGAATTGCATCATCGCCACGATGTGTTCGAATTCCGGGATGAAAGCGGCAAGTACGCCCAATTCGTTCATGCGCCGCAATGCGCGTTCGGGGTTGCCGTGCTTAAGCATCAGATCAAGGAAAATACGCCGTGCTTCAGGCGTGTTGCGCATGTCGTCATCGATCAGGTCCAGATTGGATTTGACCAACCGCATCGCATCAGGATGGATCAGCATACCTGTGCGCAGGGCTTCTTCAAAAATGCGCAACAGGTTGATCTTGTTCGACAAGAATTCATCTTCGCGGGCGATGGCCAAGCGGTTGTGAATAACCTCGTACCCGGTTTTGACCTTGGGTTTACGTTTGAAAATACGTTCAAGCAGAGGTTCGGCTTTGACGTGCATGGCTTCGAGTTTGGTCAGGAAAATGCGGGTCAGATCGCCTACTTCGGTGGCATGAATAAAGAAGGCTTGCATAAAGACTTCGACGCCACGCCGCCCGCCGGTGTCTTTGTACCCCATGGCTTCGGCGACCATCACCTGCATATCGAATGTCAGTTGTTCGGTGGCGCGGTTGGTCAGCAAATGCAGATGGCTGCGGACCGCCCAAAGAAAATCTTCTGCGGCCACAAAGCCTTTGAATTCGTCTTGCGTAAATACGTTTTTGGACACCAGATCGGCCGCGTCCTGAACCCCGTGGATGTGTTTGGCGATCCAGAACAAAGACTGCAAATCGCGCAAACCGCCTTTGCCTTCTTTTACATTGGGCTCAACCACATAGCGCTGCCCTTGCTTTTCATGCCGTTTGTCGCGCTCGGCCAATTTGGCTTCGATGAACTTTGGGCCAGCGGCCGCCGTAAACAGATCGGCCCACAGCTTACTTTCCAGATCGTCTGCCAGACCCGCGTCCCCAATCACAAAACGATGTTCCAGCATGGCGGTGCAAATGGTTGCATCTTCTGATCCCAAGCGGATGCAATCGGTGATCGTGCGGCTTGAATGGCCAACTTTAAGCTTCAGGTCCCACAGCAGATACAACATGTTTTCGATGGTTGTCTCTGCCCAGGCGGTCATTTTGTAGGGCGTAAGAAACAACAAATCGACGTCGGAAAACGGGGCCATTTCACCGCGCCCATACCCGCCCACGGCAATCACGGACAAGCGTTCCCCCGATGTCGGGTTCGGGTTGGGGTTCATGTGGCCTGCAATGTCAAAAGCCGCCGCCACAAGCTGATCCGTCAGGTATGTGTAGCTGCGGGTCAGGGGGCGGGCCGCAAAGGGTTTGTTTTGGAACGCGGCCTTGATGGCAGCGCGGGCCTGCTTTTGGGTGTCTTGCAGCCAAGCCAGCATTGTGGCCCGCAGGTCTTTGGTTTGCAGGGCCGCGCTTAGCGTTGCCTGAAACGCTGCCTGATTGAATATCGTGTCTGCAGGGCAGATCAAATCCGTAGATGGGTTCATAAATGATCTGCCCTGAAGAAATGTACCGACTTAGGAACCGCCGCCGGAAAAGCCGCGCGGCGCTTGGTCTAGGATGACCACTTTGTTTTCGCGAATGCTGGCCACAGCCAAACCGCGTTCATTTGTGCCATCGGACCGCAGACGGAAAATACCCGTGGCCCCCTGGAACCCTGCGCCTTGGGTCAACGCACCGGCACCCAACGGGTTGGACCGCGACCCGCTGACCAAAGCGCCCACTGCCGCGATTCCGTCAAAGGAAAGGCCCGCAATTGGGTGAGGGGCTTTGCCGTAAGCGCCTTCGTATTTTGCGCGGAAGGCGTTGGCACGGGCTGGATCAGGCAAAGCGAACCAGCCGCCTTGCACACCAGGCAACGCCAGCGTCTGGGCGGGAATGTCCCATCGCGTCAGACCGATGTATTGTGTTGTGGCCGGGCGCACACCGGCTTCGGGCAAAAGCTGCGTGATCAAAGGCAATGCGGATGCTGTGTTAGAGGTCATGAAAACCGCGTTGGCCCCGCCATTGTCCACGGCTGCTTTGATGCGTGGAATGGCCGCGACAACGCCTTCCTGACTTAAAGGATAGTCAACGCTGGCAGCCAAAGTGGCTCCGGATCGGCTGATCGCATTCTGGATGGCGTTACGTCCCAACTGTCCGGCAACATCCTGCGCACTAACCACCACGATGCGGTCTTTTCCTTGGGATTTTGCGTAGCTGACAAGGCGGTTTGCCGTGTTGTCGAAGGTTGGCCCAAGCACAAAGACGTTGCCGCCTGCGATGGTCGGGTTGTTGGAAAAGGCCAATACGTTGACGTTGCTGCCTGCCACCGCGACGCCCACGGCGTTTGCGGCCTCGGCATAAAGGGGGCCAAGAATGATCTGGGCGCCATCGCTGACGGCTTGTTTGGCTTGTGTCGCTGCTGTGCCTGCATTGCCTGCTGTGCCGTAAACACGCAGATTGATGTCCACACCTTCCAGATCACGGATCGCCAAACGGGCCGCATTTTCAAGGCTTTGTGCCAAAAGATCATCGCTTGCAGAGCCGCCCCCGCGTGGCACCAACAGCGCAACGGCGACAGGTTCGCCTTTTTTGACGCTGGGGCCCGAATTGCCGATAGAGCCAAGAGACAGGTCGTCACAAGCGGCCAGTCCCAAAGCGAAGATTGGCAAAGTGATGACGCGAGATACCCGTAGCATTGACTTGCGGGCGGATTGGAAAAGCGCGAACATTGGTGCAGTAACTCCCTTAAGGTGTGCGCCTTTTGTGGCGCAGCGATTTTGGTCGATAATAGACGTCATGAAAGGCGGGTCCAGCTTTGAATTTTCAAAAGGTTCCCCTTGCACCGGGGTTGTATTTCGTGGGTGTGCCGATTGGCTCAGCCCGCGATATCACGTTGCGGGCTTTGGATGTGTTGGCGTCGGCGGATGTGCTGGCGGCGGAAGACACGCGCAGCATGCGAAAACTGATGGATATTCACGGTGTGCCCTTGAACGGACGCCGCATCATAGCATTGCATGATCACACGGGGGAAAAGGTGGTGAACGGGCTGCTTGATGCCGTGAAACAAGGGCAATCGGTGGCCTATGCGTCTGAAGCAGGCATGCCATTGATCGCGGATCCCGGGTTTGAATTAAGCCGGGCTGCGGCGGATGCAGGTGTGATGCAAACCTGTGCGCCGGGCCCGTCCGCAGTCTTGACGGCTTTGGCTCTGGCTGGTTTGCCAACGGATGCTTTTTTCTTTGCAGGGTTTTTGCCGAATGCAAAAGGTGCGCGGTGTTCCGCCTTGGAAGGTCTGAAAGCCATTCGCGGAACACTGGCATTTTACGAATCGCCCAAACGCTTAGGGGCCACACTAAAAGATGCGGCGCGCGTCCTGGGGGACGGGCGCAAAGCCGTCGTGTGCCGCGAGCTTACAAAAAAGTTCGAAGAGGTGACGCGTGGCACGCTGGGCGAACTGGCCCAAGATTTCTCGGGGCGGTCGGTTAAGGGCGAAATCGTTTTGTTGGTCGATCGGGGTGATTTACAGATTGTTAGCGAAACAGACCTAGAAACAGCCTTGGGCGTTGCTTTGGGGCAGATGTCCATGCGCGATGCCGTCGATGCGGTGTCGGCCGCACATGATACGCCACGCCGCAAGGTGTACCAGTTGGCGTTGGATATGGGGAAAGACAGTTGAACAGACATTTCAGGGGAAAAACGGCCTATCATGCGGGTTTGTCCGCGGAAGATCGTATTTCCACTGACTATGAACGCCGCGGGTGTCCCGTCGCGCGTCGTCGCTGGCGGGGTGCCGCCGGTGAAATCGATCTGATTGCCCGTGACGGGGATGGCCTGATCTTTATCGAAGTCAAACAAAGCCGGTCTTTTGATCGGGCGGTGCAACGTGTCAGCCCCCGCCAGATGCAGCGCATTTATGCGGCCGCCGAAGAATTTTTGGCGGGTGAGCCGCGTGGCGCTTTGACGAATGTCCGCTTTGATGTCGCACTTGTGAATGGCCAAGGCGAGGTGCGGATCATTGAAAATGCCTTTGGACATGGCTGACCCATTGCACCGCTGCCATTGCTGCGCCATTTAAGGTGTTAGCAATATAAAGGTGCCGCATGAAAATCGCTTTCCAGATGGATCCAATTGCCGACGTCAATATTGACGCCGACAGCAGCTTTCGCTTGGCCGAAGAGGCGCAAGCCCGTGGTCACACGTTGTTCTTTTATGCGCCTGATCAGCTGGCCTATCAAGAAGGGCGCATGACAGCGCACGGTCATGATTTTACAGTCCAACGTGTGCAGGGTGACCATGCCCATCTTGGTCCGCTGCGCGAAGTGGATTTGACCGATTTTGACGTCGTCTGGCTGCGCCAAGACCCGCCATTCGATATGCATTACATCACGACAACGCATCTTCTGGATCGTTTGGCCCCTGATGTTCTGGTTGTGAATGACCCTTTCTGGGTGCGCAACTATCCCGAAAAGCTTCTTGTTCTGGATTTCCCCGACCTGACACCGCCCACCACCATTGCGCGGGATCTGGACACCATCAAGGCGTTTAAAGCCAAGCACGGCGATGTCATCCTGAAACCGCTTTATGGCAATGGCGGCGCGGGTGTATTTCGCCTGACGCCAGACGATCGCAATCTGAGTTCCCTGCATGAGCTATTTACTGGGTTCAGCCGCGAGCCTTTGATTGTGCAGAAATTTTTGCCCGATGTGTCCAATGGCGACAAACGTGTAATCTTGGTAGACGGTGAACCGGTCGGTGCCATCAACCGCGTGCCAGCTGCCGGTGAAACAAGGTCGAATATGCACGTCGGTGGCCGGCCTGAAAAAATTGGCCTGACAGACCGTGATCTGGAAATTTGTGCCCGCATTGGCTCGCTTTTGAAGGAAAAGGGTCAGGTGTTTGTCGGTATCGACGTCATCGGAGATTACCTGACAGAGATCAACGTGACCTCGCCCACCGGTATTCAGGAGCTGGAGCGTTTCGATGGTGTAAACATCGCCGCCAAGATTTGGGAGGCCATCGAGGCCAAGCGACCATGAGTTGGCAAAAGTCACTTTTGAACCCGTGGCTGCGCTGGACCGAACGTCCCCATATGGCGCGGGTTCAGGACCCAGAAAAACTGCGTCGATCCTTTGAAAACAAAGCGCGATTGTTTTTTCATGGACCGCGTGGAACCACTAAAGACTGGATGGATTGTGGGGGCGTAAAATCGCTGCACCTGTCTGGCCCATGGGTCAATGATGGCAGTGTGTTGTTGTATTTTCACGGCGGAGGCTATGTGTTTGGCAGCCCGCACACACATGCCGCGATGCTGGCACAACTGGCTGCGCGTGTGGGTGTTGAAGCCGTCTTGCCGCAGTATCCGTTGTCTCCGGAACATCCCTTTCCCGCTGCGTTGAATGCGGCGCATGCAGCCTATTCGGGTCTTTTGGAACAGGGCTATCGGACCGATCAGATTGTCATGGGCGGGGACAGTGCTGGCGGCAATCTGGTGTTGGCTTTGCTTGCGCAGCTTGTGCAAGAGGGTGCCGATCTGCCAGCCGGTGTGTTTGCTTTTTCGCCGCTGACCGATTTGGCGTATTCCGGGGCCAGTTTTTCTGTCAACGCAGCCCGCGACGTGGTTCTGCCGGCAGAGCGGGCGTTGGATATGATGCAGATGTTTTTGAACGCTCAAGATCCGTCTGATCCTTTGATCAGCCCTGTTCATGCCGATTTCACGGGTGCATGCCCTGTTTGGATGTGTGTTGGAGATACCGAAATTTTACTGGACGACACACGACGGATTGTGTCCGCCATGCAGCGCCAGGGTGTTGATGTTCAGATGCACATTGAACGTGATTTGCCCCATGTTTGGCCGCTGTTTCACAACATCTTGCCTGAAGGGCGGGCGACGCTGGATCAGTTGGCGGGGTGGATCAAGCCTCTGCTGCGCTTGCAAGGCGGAAGCTAACGGCTTCGGCAAGGTGGTTGGCGCGTACGGTTTCCGACCCGTCAAGGTCGGCGATGGTGCGTGCGACGCGCAAAACCCTGTGATACCCGCGCGCCGACAGCTTGAACCTTTCGGCGGCTTTTGTCAGCAGGTCGCGGCCCTCTGTGTCGAGTGTTGCGATGTCTGACAAGGCCTCGCCTGCGGCATCGGCATTCGAGCGCATGTCGGGCGTATCTTTAAACCTGTCCTGTTGCACCGCACGTGCCGTGGCCACCCGATCGCGGACGTCTTTGGAGCTGTCACCGCTGCTGGGTAAATCCAGATCGGTGAAGGCCACGGGCGGCACGTCGACCCGCATGTCAAACCGGTCCATCAGCGGTCCCGAAATGCGCCCCAGATAATCCTGACCACACATAGGCACCTTGGCGCATGCCCTGTCGGGATCTGTCAGGTAGCCACATTTGCACGGATTGGCCGCAGCCACCAACATGAACTTACAAGGATATTTCACATGGGCATTGGCCCGCGCGATCATCACTTCGCCTGTTTCAATCGGTTGTCGTAGTGTTTCCAGCACGGTTCGGGGGAATTCGGGAAACTCGTCCATGAACAACACACCATTGTGCGCCAAAGACACCTCGCCGGGTTTCGCCCCGCGCCCGCCGCCTATGATGGCCGCCATAGAGGCCGTATGGTGAGGTTCGCGGAAGGGTCGTGCTTTTGAGATACCCCCTGCGTCCAGCAAGCCGGACAGCGAATGAATCATGGATGTTTCCAACGCCTCCACCGGTGAAAGAGGTGGCAATATGCCGGGCAATCGCGCAGCGAGCATCGATTTGCCAGACCCGGGTGTGCCGACAAACATGATGTGGTGCCGTCCGGCGGCGGCAATTTCCAATGCCCGTTTGGCGCGTTCTTGCCCTTTCACGTCGCGCAGATCACGCAAAGAACCGGCTTGTGTTACTTCGCCCGGTTGCGCGGGGCTGATGGGGGCCTGTCCGGTGAAATGTCGTGTGACATCGCCCAGGGACGCGGCGGCGATGACTTGCGTGTTGCCCACCCATGCGGCTTCGGGACCGGAGGCTTTGGGGCAAAGCAGACCACGGTTTTGTTCGGCTGCGGCCATGGCAGCAGGCAATGCGCCGACCACAGGCACAAGAGTGCCATCCAACGACAACTCGCCCAAGGCAACAAAGCTTTCGGTGATGTCATGCGGAATGATCTCCAAGGCCGCCAGCAGCGCCATCGCAATTGGCAGATCAAAATGCGATCCTTCTTTGGGCAGATCGGCAGGCGACAGATTTATGGTGATCCGTTTGGAAGGCAACGCGATGGACATTGCCCCAAGGGCGGTGCGGACCCTGTCACGGGCTTCGGATACAGCCTTGTCAGGCAAGCCCACGATCGAAAAAGCAGGCATGCCGGGTGTCACAGCGCATTGCACTTCGACTTGGCGGGCTTCGACCCCTTGGAATGCCACAGTGTAGGCGCGAGAGACCATGGCCCCCTCCGGTTGCAACGTATGGTTAACGGCTAGCGAAGGGGGGTTTAAGATTGGTTAACGCGTGCCGCATGCGGCGAACATTCTGTGTGCTATACCGGCCAGTCTTTTGTGGGCACGCCCATGTCGTAGGGGAACGGGTCATATGTGACCTCTTGCCCCAATGCCCGCCATGCCTTAAAGGCGCTGTCATTCAAAACGGTCATGCAATAGTTGCGCGCCGCGTCCGACACGGGCAAATCGTAGCCTACAATACGCGCGGCCACAGGCGCGAACATGGCATCCGCAATGGAATAAGCCCCAAACAGCCAAGGCCCGTCGCTTTTGAAACGGCTTGCATGGGCCCATAGAACCTCGATCCGGTCCAGATCCGATTGCAACGCGGCGTCCACCGCAAAGCCCACATTCACATGTTGCAACTGCATCGGGCATTGGCCGCGAATTGCCCCGAAACTGGACGCCATTTCGGCGCTGATCCAACGGGCTGTGGCCCGTGCTGCTGCATCCTTTGGCCACATATGTGCATCAGGGTTTTGTTCAGCCAAGGTTTCCGCCATAGCAAGGCTTTCACCAACCACTGTTCCATCTGCCAGTCGCAAAGTTGGCACCAGTTTTGCAGGGGCAAGGTGGGCCATTTCATCGGCCATCGTGCCAGCATACAGCCCCACCAAATGTGTGTTAAAATCCAGCCCGAATTTTTCGAGCATCAGCCAGCCGCGCAGCGACCAGGACGAAAAGGTGCGATCACCGATATACAAATCATAAGTCATGGGCCAAAGCGTAATCCGGTCTCGACACATCGCGCAAACAGCGTTTTGTGCGCAGCTTCATCACAAGAGGTGATTGATCCGCGTCACCCGGTCTTGGGGGCGTGTCCAATCAATGGTGGTCACAGACAGGTTGTCGATTTTATGCCCCAGCACCTGTTGGGCCGAAATGCCCATCGCCTGTTGCACTTGTGTCAGGATCGCTCCGAAATGCGCCACGGCGATGATGTGCCTGCCCGGATTTTGCTGTGCGATGTGCTGCACAGCGGTATGCACCCTATGGGCTGCGTCGTTCCAGCTTTCGCCGCCCGGTGGGGTCGCATCACCCGGTGTTTCCCAATACGTGCGGCTGAGTGTCGGATGCCGATCTGAAATATCTGAAAAATGTACCCCGTCCCATGACCCGAAATGCAATTCACGCAATCCGGCCGCATGTGGCAGCCGCTGACGATTTGCGGCCACTGCGTCTGCGGTATCGATGCAACGCATCAAATCGGAACTGATGACCAATGCGTCTTCTGGCAGCGCATCGCACACCCGCTTTAATTGATCTGCGTCAGACAAATCCGCTGGAACGTCCCGCCATCCGACAAACGTCTTTTGATGCGTTGGCCCATGCCGGACCCAGTGCCACGTTGTTGTGTGAAGTAAGCTCATGGCAGGGTTCCTTTCAGGACATTGGGCAGTCCAGCGACCACTTGCACCACCAATGAAGCTTGAGAGGCCAAAGCGATGTTCAAACGCCCCTGTGCTTCTCGAAAGCGGCGCGACAACGCGTTGTCGGGCACAATGCCCTGACCCACTTCGTTAGACACAATCACACATGGGGCGGTACATGCGGCCAGTGCTGTTCGCAGGCTGTGCTCCGCGTCGGCCAGATCATGTTCTTCCAGCAAGTGGTTGGTCAGCCACATGGTGGCACAATCGATCAAAACACAATCGTTCGCGGTGACGTCCTGCAATGCAGGCGCAATATCGAAGGGGGCATCAATGCTACGCCACCTCTCATCCCGCCGCGCTTGATGAACATCAACACGTTTTTTCGTCTCATCGTCCCAGATGCGTGAAGTGGCCACATAAACAGGGGATAACCGACTGTTTAGGATAAGGTTTTCCGCGAAGACCGACTTGCCCGAGGCAGCGCCGCCTAGGATGAAAGACAATGGAGGCAACATTTTTTCCAACTTTGTGGTGAACCAAACCGTGGATGACTGCGTATCTCTATCAACTGCGCAGAACAAGCGCACTGATTAGGGGGATGCCACGATGGCTTTAGATACAGCAAGAGACATGACCTTGTCGCGGGTGGCCATGAAGGCCGAACTGTTGGATGCAGACACGGAACTACGGCTGGCATATGCGTGGCGCGACGAGCGATGCGAAAAGTCACTGCACCGCCTGATCACGGCCTACATGCGGCTGGCGATTTCGATGGCCTCCAAGTTCAAACGCTACGGCGCCCCCATGAACGATCTGATTCAGGAAGCGGGCCTTGGTCTTATGAAAGCGGCCGAAAAATTCGACCCCGACCGGGGCGTGCGGTTTTCAACCTATGCAGTGTGGTGGATCAAAGCGTCCATTCAAGACTATGTGATGCGGAACTGGTCTATGGTGCGCACAGGATCGACATCGTCGCAAAAGTCCCTGTTCTTTAACATGCGCCGTGTTCAAGCGCGGCTGGAAAGGGAAAGTGCTTCAGCCGGTGCACCTTTGGACAAACATCAGCTGCGCCAGATGATCTCTACGGAAATTGGTGTGCCGTTGCACGATGTTGAAATGATGGAAGGGCGTTTGTCCGGCTCTGACTATTCGTTGAATGCCACCCAGTCCGTTGAAGACGAGGGGCGCGAATGGATTGATGCGTTGGAAGACGACAGCGCCCAAGCCGCCGAGGTCGTTGAACACGAACACGACACGGAACAATTGCGGGCTTGGTTGTTGGACGCCATGAACGGATTGAACGAACGCGAACGTTTTATCGTGCGCGAACGCAAGCTGCGGGACACGCCGCGTACGTTGGAAAGTCTGGGAACAGAGCTGTCCCTGTCCAAAGAACGGGTCCGCCAGTTGGAAGCCGCCGCTTTTGGAAAAATGCGTAAAGCGCTGGAAAGTCAAAGCAAGGAAGTGCATCACTTCCTACTATGAGCCTAGTATTGAAAATCGCATTTGCACTGGCCGTCCTGACAGGGGCGGCTTTTGCGTCTGAAGAACGCCTTGCATGGGGCATTCAGCAGGATGTGCTGATTATTGGCGAATTGCATGACAATCACGATCACCACCAGCGGCAAGAGGCTGCGATCAGGGATTTGGCCCCCAAAGCAGTTGTGTTCGAGATGCTGACGCCAAGCGAAGGTGAGGCTTTGCGCGATGTGGCCCGAGACGAAACTGCGATGAAGGCCGCGACACTGGATTTTCATTGGTCCAACATTGCGGACTATGCCAGTGTTCTGGCAAACAGCGATGTCATCATAGGGGCGGCCGTCGAACGCGACGCTATTATGCAATCGTTTTCAGAGGGGGCTGCGGCAGTTTTTGGACCCGATGCTGATAAATACGGCCTGACAAGCCAATTGAATGAAACAGAATTGCAAACCCGCATGACACTCCAGTTCAAAGCACATTGCGACGCGATGCCGATGGACATGATGGGTGGCATGGTCGAGGCACAGCGACTGAAAGACGCTGTGTTTGCGCGGGTGGTGGTCAAAGCGTTGGAAACACACGGAAGCCCGGTGGTTTTGATCACAGGGAACGGACACGCGCGAATGGATTGGGGGGTGCCGGTCTACCTTGAAAAGGCTGACCCGAAGTTGAGGGTTCACAGCATTGGCCAAGGCGAAGACGACAGCGCGCCGCAAGGGGTGTTCAGTCAAGTGGTCTTCAGCCCTCAGGCTGTCCGTGACGCAGACCCTTGCGCGGCCTTTCAATAACCCTGTCATTGTCCTAAAAAATCCCGGGGTCTGGGGCAGCGCCCCAGCTGGCACTGGCACAAACCAAACACACAGCATATGTTTGATCGGAACGGTTCAATACCCTCAGGAAAGCCAGCCTATGCTACGTGACAAAAAAATCCTGCTTATCATCAGCGGCGGCATCGCGGCGTATAAAAGCCTTGATCTGATACGTCGCTTGTCCGAACGCGGGGCGGTTGTGACACCTGTCATGACCAAATCTGCCGAAGAATTTGTGACGCCGTTGTCGGTTTCTGCTTTAAGCGGATCAAAGCTGTACCGCGATCTTTTTGATCTGACGGAAGAAGCTGAAATGGGTCATATCCAACTGTCACGCAGCGCAGACATTGTGCTTGTGGCTCCCGCGACTGCGGATTTGATGGCGAAGATGGCGCATGGCATTGCGAACGATCTGGCATCGACCCTTTTGCTGGCCACAGACACGCCTGTGACGATTGCCCCCGCCATGAATGTGCGGATGTGGCAGCACCCTGCAACACAACGCAATATTGAAACGCTTAAAGGCGATGGCGTCAGTTTTGTTGGTCCAAACGATGGCGATATGGCCTGCGGTGAATTTGGACCGGGCCGTATGGCAGAGCCATTGGAAATTGTCGCGGCCCTAGAGGCACAGCTTGGCGATGGGCCTTTGACGGGCAAACATATTCTGGTGACATCTGGGCCGACCCACGAACCCATTGATCCTGTGCGCTATATTGCCAACCGATCGTCGGGCGCACAGGGCACGGCATTGGCGCAGGCGTTAACGGCGCTTGGGGCCGAGGTCACGTTTGTGACGGGCCCCGCAGATGTTGCGCCACCCGAAAATGTCAAAGTGGTGCCTGTTCAAACGGCACAACAGATGCTTGAGGCTGTGCAAACTGCATTGCCGGCTGATGCTGCAATATTCGCAGCTGCTGTCGCAGACTGGCATGTGCAGGGGGCCAGCGATCGCAAGCTGAAGAAATCCAAAGATGGTCTGCCAACACTCAGCTTTGCCGAAAACCCCGATATTCTGGCCACGGTTGCTCAGATGAAGACAGGACGTCCGCAGCTGGTTGTGGGCTTTGCCGCCGAAACCAATGACGTGCAAGCCAATGCCACCGCAAAGCGCAAACGCAAAGCATGCGACTGGATTGTGGCCAATGATGTGTCACCTGAAACGGGCATTATGGGGGGGGCTGAAAATGCGGTGCATGTGATTGACGACGCAGGCATCGAAGACTGGCCTCGAATGTCCAAGGCAGATGTCGCGACCAAATTGGCCGCCCGCATCGCGCAGGCACTTGCATCGTGACGGTTGCCATAGAAATTATGCGCGTGGCGGGCGCGGATACGGATGTTGCCCTGCCAAGCTATGAAACCGCAGGGGCCGCAGGCGCAGACATCCGCGCCAATTTTCCGGATGGTGTTGGCATCACACTGGCTGCTGGCACCCGTGCTTTGGTGCCTACAGGCCTAAGTATGGCGATCCCGCAAGGGTTCGAAGTGCAGGTGCGTCCGCGGTCCGGTCTTGCGCTGAAACATGGCATTGCTTTGGTCAACAGCCCCGGCACAATCGACGCGGATTACCGGGGCCCTGTTGGTATCATTTTACTGAACACCGGATCGGAACCCTTCCATGTGGCCCACGGCGACCGCATTGCGCAAATTGTTGTGGCCCCCGTCGTTCAGGCTATCTTCGATGTGGTCGATGCTTTGGACGATACGGATCGCGGGGCGGGCGGTTTTGGATCGACGGGGCGCGGCTGATGGTTCTGGTATTTGGATTGGCGGCTTTGCTGTGGGGCATGGGCCGCATTATGGGTGCGCCGAACACCGCGCGGTGGGCCATGATTGGTCTGCTCTATATTGCCGTGCTGTCATTGCATGTGGTTTTGGATGATGGCCATCCGCTGCGCATGGCAACAGGCGAAAGTGGGGCCTTCTGGCTGATTTTGGGGGGTGCGGGCCTGCTGGTCTATGCGTATCGGTGGGTTTTGAAAAACCTGCGCGGACGGGCGCAACAGAAAGAGGCGCAAAATACGCCAGCGCCGAAACCCGGCACCTTTACCGAGACAGAATTGAACCGGTACGCCCGCCATATTGTTTTGCGCGAATTGGGTGGTCCGGGCCAAAAGGCACTGAAGCAAGCCAAGGTTCTGGTGGTCGGTGCCGGCGGGTTGGGCGCGCCTGTTCTGCAATATTTGGCGGCGGCTGGTGTGGGCACAATCGGTGTGATTGACGACGATGTTGTCGACAACGCCAACCTGCAACGTCAGGTCATTCACCGCGATGAGGATATTGGCAAACCAAAGGTCTTTTCGGCCGAAGCTGCGATGATTGCCCAAAATCCCTATGTTGTGGTCAAACCCTATAATCGCCGCCTTACGCAGGATCTCGCGCCGGAATTGATTGCGGAATATGATCTGGTGATTGATGGGTGCGACAATTTCGAGACACGGTATCTGGTGAACGCTGTTTGTGTTGCGGCCAAAGTACCACTGGTGTCTGGGGCTTTGACGCAATGGGAAGGCCAGATCAGCGTCTTCGATCCGGCCAATGATGCGCCCTGTTACCAATGTGTCTTCCCGCAAGCCCCCTCTGCGGATCTTGCCCCCAATTGTTCTGTTGCGGGGGTTGTAGGCCCACTGCCCGGTGTGGTGGGATCAATGATGGCAATAGAAGCTGTGAAACTGATCGCAGGGGCTGGGGCCGTTTTGCGGGGTGAGCTGTTGATCTACGACGCGCTTTACGGCGAAAGCCGCAAGATCGGGATCAAACCACGGTCTGATTGTCCGGTTTGCGGGTCCTCAGAGTCGATGTGATCAAGTCGGCGGTGCCTTGCCCCCAATCGGCATAAATTGCGGGACCTGGGTGAAATCCGTCTGACGCCATGGTTGTCGCATCCAGTACCGACTGGACGGGCACATAATGCAGGGTCGCGTCGGTGTCACATCGTGCACGTTGGGCCAGATCGAACCGCATGGCCTGACGTCCCAGCACCCACCGCAATGGATTTGGCAGCAGCGGAAAATCGGACATGGGTGGTACGCCCGTTATCCAGAAATGTTCGATGTCGTGCCGGTCCCGCAGCGCTTGCGCCAGCTTGTGCTGATCCCGCAGCCAGCGCCGCAGGGACGTTCCCGACGTAATGTCGTTGACGCCCAAGGCCTGCACGGCCACATCGAACTGAATGTCCGGAAGATCGTCCAGACTTTGCAAAACCCCTGACGTGGTCACACCGGTTTTGGCGTGCAAGTGCCACGTCACGCTGTGTGTTTGGGCCAGTGTCTGGGTCAGATGGCCCGCCAATGCCGCGTCCTGATGGTCCACGCCGACGCCTGCGGCTGAACTGTCGCCGATGATCAGAACGGACAGGGCTGGACCTTGCCCCATAGTGCCGCTGCGCGGTCCCTCAGGTTCGGGCAACCGCAACGTACGCGCTTGCAAAAACAGCCCCTGCGCCACCAGAACAGGCAACAAAACGGCGCGGGCGATTATCTCGAATACGAAGGGCATTGGCGTTGTTCTTTCATACACACAGACCTAGGTTGCATATCAAAGGAGACCTGCATGACCAATCCATTGCTTTCCACATGGGACACGCCCTTTGGCATTGCCCCATTCAACCTGATTTCCGATGACGATTTCGCGCCCGCACTGGACACGGCCTTGGCGTCTCATATGGGTGAGATCGACGCGATTACCAGTACCGTTGACGCGCCGTCATTCTCTAACACGGTCGAGGCATTGGAGGCGGCGGGGGCCCAGCTTGAGTGTGTGTTGGGTCCATTTTTCGCGATGGCTGGTGCTGACAGCAACCCCCAACGCGAGGCCTTGCAGCGTGACTTTTCGCCCAAACTTGCGGCGCATTTTTCCGAGATTTCCGCAAATTCTGCTTTGTTTTCGCGTGTTGCAGCCGTTTGGGACGCCCGTGACAGCCTTGACCTGACAGATGAACAACAGCGCGTTCTTATGTTGACGCATCGCGGTTTTGTGCGGTCGGGTGCGGCACTGACTGGGGCGGACGAGCAGCGCATGAAAGAGATCAAGGCGCGGCTGGCAGTGCTTGGCACACAGTTCACGCAGAACCTTTTGGCGGATGAACGCGACTGGTATCTGGAACTGGGTGAGGGTGACATGGCGGGTCTGCCGGACTTTGCCGTGGCCGCTGCACACGCCGCGGGGCAGGAAAAGGGAGTGGATGGCCCGATTGTGACATTGTCGCGATCCGTCATCGTGCCGTTCCTGCAGTTTTCGACACGTCGTGATTTGCGCGAACAAGCCTACAAAGCGTGGGTTGCGCGTGGGGCAAATGGGGGTGACACGGACAACCGTGCCATCGCCGCAGAAACGCTGTCGTTGCGTGAAGAACGTGCACAACTTTTGGGCTATTCCAACTTCGCGCAGTACAAGTTGGAAACCGAAATGGCCAAGACACCAGATGCGGTGCGCAAATTGCTGAGTGACGTTTGGGAACCTGCCAAAGCCCAAGCCAATGCAGACGCGTGGGTTTTGGGACAAATGATGCGGGACGATGGCGTGAATGGCGATCTGGAGCCATGGGACTGGCGCTTTTATGCAGAACGCCGCCGCAAAGATTTGCATGATCTGGATGAGGCGGAAGTGAAGCCATATTTCCAATTGGATCGCATGATCGAGGCGTCATTTGATTGTGCGTCGAAGTTGTTTGGACTGTCGTTCAAGCCATTGGATGTGCCTTTGTACCACGACGATTGCCGCGCTTGGGACGTGACGCGTGACGGCGAACATGTGGCTGTGTTTATTGGCGACTATTTCGCACGTGGATCGAAACGGTCGGGCGCGTGGTGTTCTGCGATGCGTGCACAGGCGAAGTACCCGCAGGCGCAAACGCCCGTTGTTATCAACGTGTGCAACTTCGCCAAAGGTGATCCGGCCCTGTTGTCTTATGACGATGCACGCACGTTGTTTCACGAATTTGGCCATGCGCTGCATCAGATGTTGTCGGATGTGACGTATGAAAGTGTGTCAGGCACATCTGTGGCGCGTGACTTTGTTGAATTGCCCAGCCAGCTTTATGAACACTGGTTGGAGGTTCCCGAAGTTTTGGCTGAATTTGCAACCCACGCCAAAACTGGCCAACCCATGCCCCGCACCCTGTTGGAGAAGGTATTGGGGGCCGCGACATATGACATGGGCTTTTCGACTGTTGAATATGTGGCGTCGGCGATGGTTGATCTGGAATTCCACGATGGGTCGGCGCCCGCCGATCCAATGGCCCGCCAAGCCGAGATACTGACGCAAATGGGTATGCCCCATGCCATTGCCATGCGACACGCGACACCACAGTTTGCGCATGTGTTTTCGGGTGATGGATATTCATCGGGCTATTACAGCTACATGTGGTCAGAAGTTATGGACGCGGATGCGTTTGCATCTTTCGAGGAAGCCGGCGGCGCGTTTGATACAGAGCGCGCAAAAGCCCTGGAAGAGCACATTTTATCCAAGGGCGGCAGCCTCGATGCCGCCGAACTTTACGTCGCATTTCGTGGGCGTCTGCCGGGGGTTGAGGCGCTTTTGAAAGGCCGTGGCTTAGCGGCGTAAAGGGGTGGGGGGCTTTGCCCCCGCGCTTTTTCAGGAAAAGGACATTGGGGTTCAATACCCCAGTGAACGGTCCACAACATGCAGCAGTGGATCACCGCGTTCGCAGCGGCTGATGTTTTCTGCAATTGTCAGCGCCGAGTATTTGGGGCGCGTTTCAGATGCGATATGCGGCGTGACCAACACGTTGCGTTGTGTCCAGTACGGATGATCTTTGGGCAGCGGTTCTTGTCGGAAGACATCCAAAACGGCATGCCCAATGTGGCCGGAATCCAGCGCCTGTAACAGCGCGTCGTCGTCGATCAAAGGTCCACGGCCAGGATTTATGATACACGCGTTTTTTGGCATTATGGCCAAGGTTTGCGCATTTAGCGTGTTGGTCGTCGCGGCGGTATCGGGCAGCAAAAGCACACAGATATCGGCACGTTCAAGTGCTTGTGTCAGACCGTTGGCCCCAGACAGGCACGTGATGCCGTCGATGTCTTTCTGGCTACGTGACCAGCCGGTAACGTTGAAACCGACCTGCGCAAGTTGCGTGGCGCAGGCAGCCCCCAATTCACCAAGCCCCAATACGGTAACGCGTCGGTCCCAGGTGAGGGGCGGCGGCACAGGATCCCACGTGCCGGGGCTTGCGTGAATATGGGCGTCCATTCCAAGGTGAAACCGCATCGCATGCCCCAACACCCATTCGACCATACCTTGCGTCAATCCGGGATCAACCATGCGCGTGAGCGGAATCTTGAGTGTTTCGTTGCCCACGATGCCTTCGACGCCTGCCCAAAGGTTCATCACTGCTTTGGCGCGGGTGAAGGGCGTGAAGTCTTTGAGATCCGAGTTCGGCGCATAGACAATATAATCTACGTCTTGGGGCGCTATGTCGGGGCTGATATGTGCTGACACGCCTGCATCCGCTAAGGCCGTTTTTAAGGGTGCTTCGTAAGCGGGCCAGCGTTCAGGGCGTGCGGCGAACAGGATGTTTATCATAGATTTGAAGACCTTGGACGGTGGATATGTGCGCTTTGGACCAACCCGAATGCCACCATAAGAACCAACATGGCGGAACCGCCATAGCTGACCAAGGGCAGCGGCACGCCAACGACGGGTGCCATGCCCATCACCATCGACATGTTGACGGCAAAGAACAAAAAGAAGTTCAAAGCGATGCCCAGGATCAGCAACGAAGAAAAGCGGTCGCGGTTGGCGATGGCGGACGAGATGCAGAAAACGATGATGAGGAAATAGAGGCTCAGAAGCGAAATTGCCCCGATAAACCCGAATTCTTCGGCCAACGTCGTAAAGATGAAATCGGTGTGTTTTTCAGGCAGGAAGTTCAGCCGCGATTGTGTGCCTTGCATAAAACCCCGCCCTGAAATGCCCCCCGACCCAAGCGCGATCTTGGACTGGGTGATATGGTAGCCCGCGCCAAGGGGGTCTTGGCTGGGATCCAGAAACGTGTCGATGCGGCGGTACTGGTAGTTGTTCAGCAGTTGCCAAGACTGTCCACGCGACTGAAAAACTGCAGCAATCAACCCGATGCCTGCGGCAATAACGGCCGCGAAATAAGCCCAATGCACACCGGCCAGAAACATCAACCCGCCACCGGCTGCCAGCAGCAGAATGGATGTGCCAAGATCAGGTTGCTGGATAACAAGGGCTGTCGGCAACAAGATGATCACAATCGGCACCAAAACCCACAGCGGTTTCGACTTTTTCTTGGCTGGAAGCCAGTCGTAGTAGGCCGCCAAAAACATCACCAAAGTGATCTTCATCAATTCCGAAGGTTGCAAGCGCATGAACCCCAAGTCGATCCAACGCTGCGCCCCCATGCCGACAGAGCCGAAAAATTCGACCCCAAGCAGCAGCATTACCGACACGCCGTAAGCAAATCCTGCGACGCTGCGCCAAAACCAGATTGGCACCATGCCGATCAGCACCATCAGGACAAGACCCATGGCAAAACGCTTCATCTGTGGCTCTGCCCATGGGCTGTAGCTGCCGCCCGCGACAGAGTAGAGCATCAGGAACCCGACGCCTGCGACGGCCACCAGCAAGATTGTCAAAGGCCAGTTCAGGAACAGTATTTTGCGCGGTCCCGTGGGGACTGATTTAACGGAATACTCAAGATAACTCATGCTTGGTCGCTTCCATCAAAGGCAGCCGTCGGGCGCATTTTACGCAGTTTCTTTTGCTGTGCGCCGATGCGTCCACGGTCTTTGGACGGGTAGGCCGACAAAGGCGGGGGACCGCCATATAATGCTTGTAACGTGATGTCGCGCGCAATCGGTGCCGCGGCTTTTGATCCGCCGCCGCCGTGCTCCACTACAACGGCTACAGCGTATTTGGGGTTGTCGGCTGGTGCGAAATCCACAAACAACGCGTGGTCACGCCGTTCCCATGGCAAGTCCGAGTTGCGGATGACACCGCGTGCACGTTCGGCGGCCGAGATGTTGCGCACTTGGCTGGTGCCGGTTTTGCCAGCCATCCGCATACCATCGGCGATAATGCGACTGCCGTAGGCCGTGCCGCGCCGGTCATTGACCACTGCAAACATGGCGCGGCGCATCTTGCGCAAGTTGTCATCGTCCAAAGGCAAAGGGCGGCCTGCGCCTGAGGGTTGTTCCACCCCGTCGATGGATTTCACAAGCCGCGGTTCGACACTGCGCCCGGTGGCCAGTCGGGCGGTCATGACGGCCAACTGCAAGGGCGACGACAGCATGTATCCCTGCCCGATGGATGCGTTGACTGTGTCCCCGATCACCCAGTCTTTGCCGTGCGTTGTGGCTTTCCATGCTTTGGTGGGCGTCAACCCGCGCGCGACCGCAGACATAGGCACATCATGGCGCACGCCAAGCCCGAAGATGTTGGCCATGGCTGAAATCTTTTCAATCCCGACTTTCAGCGCCAGATCGTAGTAGTAGACGTCGCAGGATTGCTTAAGCGAATTTTCCAAATTCACACTTCCGTGGCCTGCGCGTTTCCAGCAGTGAAACTTGCGATCCGCAACCTCAAGGTGGCCGGGGCAGCGCACTGTGTCTTCGGGCTCGATCAACCCTTCTTCCAGTGCGGCCATTGCCGTCATCATTTTAAAGGTCGATCCCGGGGGATAGGTGCCTTGCACTGTTTTGGATGCCAGCGGGCGGTATTTGTTTTCGGTCAATGCACTGTAGTCGGCCACCGAGATGCCGCGCACAAACAGGTTCGGATCATAGGTGGGCGCAGATGCAATGGCGACCAGATCACCGGTTTCACAGTCAATCACCACGGCGCTAGCGCTTTCTTCCGAAAGTCTGGCTTGCACGTAATTTTGCAATTCTGCATCGACGCTAAGCTGAATGTCTGATCCGGGGCGGCCTTCGCGGCGGCCCAGTTCGCGCATTTCACGACCGGCGGCGTTCACTTCGACCTGCCGTGTGCCTGCGGCACCGCGAAGTGCCGTTTCAACCTTGGCCTCGACGCCTACTTTTCCGATTTGAAAGCGCGGAATGCGCAACAATTCATCCGGATCATCAAGGCGGCTTAGATCGTAGTCGCTGACGGGGCCAACATACCCCAGAACATGTGCAAAATCAGAGCCCAAAGGATAAACACGGCTAAGTCCGATTTCAGGGGCGACACCGGGCAGGGCAGGTGCGTTCACCGACACGCGGCTTAGGTCGTCCCAATCCACATCGTCAGCGACCGTGACCGGGTGGAATGGTGCGCTGCGTTTTATTTCGGTCAGTGCGCGTTCCAGCACCTCTGCGTCCAGCTCCATCACTGTGGCCAGCTTGGTCAGGACTTTTTCCACATCCCCCGCATCCTCGCGCACGATCTTGATTTGGTAGGTCGGGATGTTTTGTGCCAACTGCACGCCGTTGCGGTCAAAGACTTCGCCACGCGCGGGGGGGATCAGTTTGAATTTGATGCGGTTTTCTTCAGCCAACAGGCGGAACTGGTCGGCTTGATTGACTTGCAAGTGACGCATACGCGCGGCCAAACCGCCCATAAACACCAGCTGAACGCCCCCCAAAATGGCAGCGCGGCGGGAAATCAGGCGGTGGTTTGCCTCTATGTCGGCGCGCGTGCGCTTCATGCCCTGTCCCCCAATGTGTCCAGATCACCGGGATTGGATTTGCGCACTCCCATAAACGCATGCGTCACCCCAGCAATCACCGGATAGATCAGAATGGTAAAGCCCATCTGCATCAATGCCAGCCCAAAGCCCGGCATTTCAACCAACAATATCGAGAGGATCAGCCGATAGGCCAATGTCACGCCCAGAATCATGCCCGCCACAGTCAGCCATTCAACGGGAAAGCCGGTGACGCGCAGACTGCCAATTTGGGCTTTGAGGCTTTCACACGCCAAAAGCATCAAAAAAGCCCAAAGACCGGGGGGACGTTGTAGAAGCAGATCGGCCATCAAAAAGACAACAGCCAACAGCAGCACGGGCACATATTCAGGGCGTCGCACGGTCCACGCAAAGGCAAACCCCATCAGCAAGTCCGGCATGACCCATCGTGCAGGCAGCGTGTCCAAAGGCAGAAGATGAAGAAAAATTATGCCAAAGGACAGGACTGTAAAATACAATCCCATAACCCACCGACGCGATACGGACAGTTCATTCACTGGCTGTGCCCTCTACCTGTTCGGTTAAGGTCAGGGGTGCCACGACCCCCGCACTGTCGCGCACCGGTTCGCTGCCGTAGCTGCGCAGCACGCGCAAAAATTCAAGCCGCTCATAATCAGCAGCCAGTCTGACACGCAAGCGCCCGCCCGGATCGGCAGCGACTTGACCTATCAGCAATCCGGCGGGGAAAACCCCACCATCTCCAGAACTGACAACGCGGTCGCCGGGGCGGATCAAGTCGGGGTTCTCAAGGAAGTCGATCGGGGGGGCGGCGGTGTTGTCGCCGGCCACAATGACGCGCTGGCCAGAGGGCTGCACGATGGCGGGAATACGGCTTGAGGCATCCGTTAGCAAAATGACGCGGCTGGTGTTCTGGGCGACACCTGAAATGCGCCCCACCAAACCGATCCCGTCCATGGTGGCCCACCCATCAACCAAACCGTCACGCACGCCCACATTCAGCAACACAGACTGTCGGAACGGCGATCCTGAATCCGCCAATACGACACCCGTCACAAACGTCAGTCTTGGATCAAGACGGACGTTGTTCAGATCCAGCAGGCGCGCGTTTTCCTGTTCCAGCTGCAAAGCCGCTTCTTTCCACGACTGCATTTTACGCAATTCGCGGCGCAATTCCTGATTCTGTTCTGCAATGCGTTGGTAGCTTTGGAAATCGCGCAGCAAGTTGACGGTGCCTGTGACGGGGGCCATCGCCCAGTCAAAGTTCGGCACGATACGGTCCGTGACATGCAAACGAAACCGTTCCACACGCGGGCTGTCGATACGCCAAACCAAAAATATAGCAATCAGAACAAGCGATAAGACGACAAAAAGCAACCGCCGCAACGGACCTGCATAGTCGTAGTTGTTTGATCTATCCTTGGCCAATGCGGGGGTGTCCTGCTTGGGGTAGGGGCTTGGGAAGGCTTAGAAAACTAGGCCTGTTCCCTCAACTATCATAGTCGATGGCGTGGCGCAGTTGTTTTTCATACTCCAGCGCTTTGCCGGTGCCCAAAGCCACGCAGTTCAGGGATTCGTCCGCAATCGACACGGCCAATCCGGTTTGTTCGCGCAGCGCCAAATCCAGATCACCCAGCAATGCCCCACCACCGGTCAGCATCACGCCACGGTCCACGATGTCTGCGGCCAAATCGGGGGGCGTGGTTTCCAGAGCGGTCATCACCGCTTCGCAAATTTGCTGCACGGGTTCAGCCAGCGCTTCGGCGATTTGCGCCTGAGTGACTTCGATTTCCTTGGGCACGCCATTTAGCAGGTCGCGTCCGCGAATTTGCATAGAGGTGCCGCGCCCGTCGTCCGGCATGCGCGCCGTGCCGATGCTGGTTTTGATGCGCTCGGCTGTGGTCTCGCCCACAAGCAGGTTCTGCTGGCGGCGCAAATAGCTGATGATGGCTTCGTCCATACGGTCGCCACCCACACGCACAGAGCGCGCATAAACGATGTCGCCCAGCGACAGCACCGCAACTTCGGTGGTCCCGCCGCCGATGTCCACAACCATGTTGCCTGTGGGGTCAGTGATGGGCATGCCCGCACCGATGGCCGCGGCAATGGGTTCCGCAATCAGGCCAGCGCGGCGCGCACCTGCTGACAAAACTGACTGGCGAATGGCGCGTTTTTCTACCGGTGTGGCGCCGTGCGGTACGCACACGATAATCTTGGGCTTGGAAAAGGTAGATCGTTTGTGCACTTTGCGGATGAAGTGCTTGATCATTTCCTCGGCGGTGTCAAAATCCGCAATCACGCCTTCGCGCATGGGCCGGATGGCTTCGATTGATCCGGGTGTGCGGCCCAGCATCAACTTGGCGTCTTCGCCGACAGCCAGAACTTTTTTCACACCGTCTTTGATGTGGTAGGCCACCACAGAAGGTTCGGATAAAACCACGCCTTTGCCTTTGACATAGACAAGTGTGTTTGCGGTGCCGAGGTCAATCGCCATATCCGACGAAAAGAGCCCACCCAATTTATCAAAGATCGCCATCCGCGCCTGCCTTGCCAAAAACCCATTCCGCCTGCGAGTCGGGACCAGCAAGCCGAGCGACTTATAGGCCGTGACGGCTTTAGACGAAAGGGGGGTGGCGCGGGGAATTGTCCCGATATTCGGCGCATTTCCGCTAGATCGCTGCAGTTGCCATGTTAGGGTTGATCAATACGGCAAATGATAGGGGGCGTTATGCGCAAAATTCAGGTGTTGGGTGTTCACCACATAACGATCATGGGGGCGGACAGGCAGACTTCGATTGATTTTTGGGAAGGTCTGTTGGGAATGCCTTTTATTTTCGACCAACCCAATCTGGACGATCCCGATGAAGGCCACTTGTATTTTGATCCCGGTGACGGTCGGTTGATCACCATTTTCACCAATGAAGATCGCACTGCAGATCGGGGGCGCACCCCGACGGATGCCGGATGTGTGCATCATCTGGCGTTTGAAGTGGACAGGGCGATGTTCAGCCAGGTGCCTGGACGCCTAGACGCGCGGGGTATTGGCCATTCCGGTGTGAAAGATCGTGGGTTTATGGATTCCATCTATTTCAAGGACCCGCTTGGGCTTTTGATTGAACTTGCCTGTTACAAATTCATTCCGCCGCGTGGATCAAGCCATGCTGAAGTGATGCTGGAGGCGCATAAACTGCGCGTAGCGGCAGGGGATGCCGCCATTGGCGAAGTCCATTTGGCAG
Source organism: Ascidiaceihabitans donghaensis (assembly GCF_900302465.1). Classification (NCBI taxonomy): domain Bacteria; kingdom Pseudomonadati; phylum Pseudomonadota; class Alphaproteobacteria; order Rhodobacterales; family Paracoccaceae; genus Ascidiaceihabitans; species Ascidiaceihabitans donghaensis. The sequence continues at coordinate 103,921 of NZ_OMOR01000002.1, forward strand.
ATGCGGTTGAGTTGATCGTAGAACGCTCGCAAACCTCGTTAAGTGCTGACAGAACTGCCAAGCATCCATACTGATCCGGTCTAAGTGCGCGGCTTTTTACGGGGTGCTTTTTTCGTTTGACGGATTTTGTATTTTTTGATTATACAAATTGTATTGGAGAATCCCGAATGACCAAAAATAAGAAAATACACTGCGGCGAAGACCTCAAAGCGCGTATTCTGACCCAGGATATTGCGCCGGGCACGGACCTTGATGAAGCGCGCCTTGCGGAAGAATATGGCATTTCACGCACCCCGTTGCGCGAAATTCTACACCGTTTGGCGGGGGGCGGTTTTGTGCGTCTGGAAGAAAATCGCGGCGCCAAAGTTGAATCCATGGACCTTGCAACGCTGCGGGTGTTTTTCCAAACGGCCCCGTTGATCTATTGCGCGATTGCGCGTCAGGCGGCGGAAAATCGAACAAGCCGCCAGATTGCGGCACTAAAGGACATTCAGGTCGCGTTTGCAGCAGCCACCAGAGCCCGCGACGTGTCGCAGTCAGCGCTTTTGAATCATCAGTTTCATGAGCAGATTGGCGAAATGGCGCAAAATCCGTATCTTTTTGCCGGTCTCAAGCGGATGTTGATCGACCACACGCGCCTGAGCCAGACATTTTTCAACCCGCAGTCGTCCTCGGATGCGGCCCGCGTGGACAAGGCTATCGCCCAACACGATGCAATGATTGCAGCCATTGAAGCCGGACAAGCCGACGTCGCCATCGACCTGACACTGCAGCATTGGGATCTGTCACGCGACCAGCTTGAAAAATATGTCCGGCCCGACCCGCTTCCCCTTGATGTGATTTCAATGAAAGACCGCCGCAATGCAATTTGAAGGTATTTATACGCCACTGGTGACCCCCTATCACGACGACTTTTCGCTTAACGAAAAGGCGCTCGCCCAGACCGTAGAACATCTGATTGCCGCGGGTGTCCACGGGATCATTGTCGCGGGGTCTACTGGCGAATACTACGCCCAGACCGAAGAAGAACGCGTCTGGATGATGAACCACTGCGCAAAGTTGATCGGTGGACGTGTTCCAATGATTGTGGGCACCGGTGCCATTCGCACAGAGGACAGTATCCTCTATGCCCAAGAGGCCAAGAAAGCCGGTGCAGATGCGCTTTTGATTGCGACACCACCCTATGCCTATCCCACGGGCCGCGAGATTGCATTGCACGCGTTGGCGATTGATCGTGCCGCTAATCTGCCCGCGATGCTTTATAATTATCCAGGCCGTATGTCTGTGAACATGGACGAAGAAACGCTGGACCGCCTTGGCCGTTCGCCAAACTTTTGCGCCATCAAGGAAAGCAGCGGCGACATCAACCGTGTTCACATGCTGGCGCGCGATTACCCCCATATCGCACTGTCTTGCGGGATGGACGATCAGGCGCTCGAGTTTTTTGCATGGGGCGCGCGGTCGTGGGTCTGTGCGGGATCAAACTTTGCCCCCGAGGCACATATCGCACTTTATCAAGCCTGCGCCGTTGAGGGGGATTTTACCAAAGGACGCGCCATTATGTCGGCCATGCTGCCGCTGATGGGGGTTCTCGAACAAGGCGGTAAGTTTGTGCAGTGTATCAAGTACGGCCTCACATTGCGCGGCATAGATGCCGGTCCACCCCGTCGGCCATTGCAACCCCTGAACAAGGACGACAAACGCCAGTTGGCAGATGTCATCCGCACCATGAACACGGCAGTGTCTGCCATCACGGGAGAAGTTATATGAGCGACCTTTTAACACAGGCCGAATACCAAGCCATCGCAGCTGATCTGGATTTTCCCCGTACCGCATTCATCGACGGCAAATACCGCGCCGGATCGGGCAGTGTATTCGCCACCGTGAACCCCGTGACAGGCGATCCACTGGCCGAGATTTCGGGGTGCAATGCAGACGACGTTGACTTTGCCGTCAGCAAAGCCCGCGACGCGTTCGAACAGGGCCACTGGTCCAAGATGCACCCATCGGACCGCAAGGATGTGTTGATCAAACTGTGCAAATTGATCACCCGCAACCGCCGCGAACTGGCGGTGATGGAAAGCCTCGATAGCGGCAAGCCGATCCTTGACTGCGAAACCATTGATGTGCCTGAAACCATCCATTGTATCAAATGGCACGCGGAGGCCGTGGATAAGATTTACGACCAGACCAGCCCGACGGGCGACGATGCAATTTCTATGATTGTACGTGAACCGATTGGTGTGGTGGGGGCCGTTTTGCCGTGGAATTTCCCTTTGATGATGCTGGCTTGGAAGATTGGCCCCGCACTGGCGGCGGGTTGTTCCGTGATCGTCAAACCTGCGGAACAGACATCGCTGACCGCGCTGCGCGTCGCCGAACTTGCCCATGAGGCAGGCATTCCGCGCGGTGTGTTGCAGGTCTTGCCCGGTGACGGCCCGTCTGTGGGCGAACCGCTGGGTTTGCACATGGATGTTGATATGGTCAGCTTTACCGGTTCGACCGAAACCGGAAAGCGGTTCTTGCGTTATGCGGCGGACAGCAATCTCAAAAAGATCGTGCTGGAATGTGGCGGCAAGAACCCTGCCGTGGTGTTTGATGATGCCGAAAACCTCGATCATGTGGCGGGCCATGTGGTCAATGCGGCGTTCTGGAATGCGGGCCAGAACTGTTCTGCGACCTCGCGGCTGATCGTGCATACGGCAGTCAAAGCGCCCCTGATGGAAAAGATCAAAGCGCGTCTGCGTGATTGGAAAGTAGGCGATCCGCTTGATCCGAACACGCATATCGGCGCGTTGATTGATGCAGAACACTGCAAAAAGGTGCGCAGTTTCCTTGACAAGAACGATCAGGGCGAGGGCCCGTTCGTGGCCCCCGTGATTTACCATGTGAAGACAGGCGACGCCAAAGCCAGCGACGAAATTTTTGGCCCGGTCCTGTCCGTTATCGAAGTGGCCAGCAACGACGAAGCCATCGCCGTGGCCAATGACACAGACTACGGTCTTGCCGCGTCTGTCTTCACGGCAAACACACGCCGTGCCATTCGTGCGGCCCGCGATATTCGCGCAGGCACAGTGACCGTCAACTGCTACGGCGAAGGCGATATTGCGACCCCGTTCGGCGGTTACAAGCAATCGGGGTTTGGTGGGCGCGACAACGGTGTGCACGCCCATGACCAGTTTACGGAACTTAAAACGATCTGGATCGACCTCACCGATCCGCAAAGCGGAGATAACGTCGGATGAGCGTCGAAGCTGTCGGAACCACACGTCGCGGACGCGGTGCACGCAAAGCAGTGCGCCAAAAGCGTGACATCAATATGCTACCGGCCCTCAAACGCGGTATCCCCCTGACAGAACCGATGTCGCCTGAACAGGTGGTGCGGATCGACAATGCCTCAATGGATATTCTGGAAAACGTGGGCGTGGTGTTTCGCGATGATATTGCGCTGGCGGATTGGAAAAGGGCGGGTGCGGATGTGCGCGGTGAACGCGTGCACCTTGATCGGGGCCTCGTGCGTGAATTGATCAGCTCGATCCCGTCATCGTTCACCTATCACGCCCGCAATCCCGAAAAGAACCTGCCGTTTGGCAACGACCATTCGATTTTTGTGCCAATGACAGGCGCGCCGTTCCTGCGCGATCTCGAAGACAAGCGACGCAATCCGACGCTGGATGATTTGGCGAATTTCCATAAGCTTAGCCATATGCTGCCCGCGATCCATTCGTCTGCGCACCATATTGTCGAACCTTACGATCATCCGATCAGCCAGCGGCATTTGCGTATCACTTACAGTTCGATGAAACACAGCGACAAGACGTTCATGGGCATGACAACAAGTCCCAAAAACGCCGAGGATGTGATGGACATGTGTGCCATTTTGTTTGGTCGCGATTTCATGATGACCCATCCGGTCGTGACAGGCAATTGTAACGGCAATTCACCTCTGGTTTGGGACGAAACCATGCTTGGGGCCTTGCGGGCGTTTGCGAAATATAACCAACCTATCCTGTGTTCGCCCTTTGTATTGGGCGGGGCCAACACGCCAGCGTCCACCGCAGCCACGGTCGCGCAACTTAATGCCGAAGCATTATCCGCGCTGGCCTATACGCAGGTCGTTCGAAAAGGGACGCCTGCAATTTATGGCCACTACCTTGCCACTGTGTCGATGAAGTCGGGTGCGCCTATGGCTGGCACGCCGGAAATCAGCCTGATGAATATGATGATCGGTCAGATGGCACGCCACTATGATGTGCCATGGCGGACCTCTAACACGCTTGGGGGTGCCAAGACCTTTGATGCACAAGCCGGCTATGAAAGTGCAACCACGTTGATGGCTGTTCTTATGTCCGGGGCCAACTACATTTGGCATTCCGCAGGCTGGAACGAGGCAGGGATGCACTGTTCGATGGCCAAGTTTGTCGTGGATGCAGAGCAATGCGCCATGGGCCATCGCATGGCATCCGGCATCAAATGGGATGATTTTGATCAGGCGCTTGCAGCCGTGGCTGATGTTGGGCCGGGCGGGCATTATCTGGGCCACCCCCACACGCTTGAGAAATTCCAAGACGCGTTTTTCATGCCAGAAATGTTTGACAACAATTCCATTGAGCAATGGCAAGCGGATGGGGCAGTCGAGATCAATGAACGTGCGTTGAAACGTGTTCACGACTTGTTGGGCGAATACGAAGAACCCAAGCTTGATGAAGGCGTCAACGAAGAACTGCTGGACTACATCGCACGCCGTGAACGCGAGATCCCAGCCGCCGACTCCCTGAACCAAGATCTGTGACATGAGCCGCATCAACGTCAGCAGATTGCCCATCGATCCGGGCCCCGCCGCATGGAACGCGTTGCTGCCCGATGCGGCACCCGCGCAAAGCGTCGATGGCAACGAAACGGCAGATTGGATCATAATCGGTGCCGGATTTGCAGGGCTGGCTGCCGCGCGACGGCTATCACAGCTGTGTCCTACAGACCGCATTGTGGTGCTTGAGGCAAAGCGTGTGGCCGAGGGACCGGCGGGCCGGAATTCAGGCTTCATGATAGACCTGCCACATGATTTGTCGTCAGCAGATTATGGCGGGGCCTTGGATCATGATATCTCGCTGACCGCTGACAACCGGCACGCTATCGATTTTGCGTCCGAAATGGCGCGCGACTTTGGTTTGGGTCCGGATGCTTTTGTCCGCAGCGGCAAAATCAATGCCGCGGCAACGGAGAAAGGCTGCAGACACAATCGTGAATACGCAGGGCATCTTTCCGCGATGGGTGAAGCCCACGAGATGCTGGATGCCGATGCGATGGCCGATATGACAGGCACGCGTTACTATCAAAGTGGGCTTTACACAGCGGGCACCGCGATCATCCAGCCTGCGGCGTTTGTGCGTGGCGTGGCGCGGGGGCTTGTGTCCAACAGAGTGCAGATTTTCGAAAACAGTCCGGTGACAACGCTTGAACGGAACGGCAATTGGACGGCCACAACGCCATCAGGGTCCGTGACCGCGCCCAAAGTTATTCTGGCCGTGAACGGGCATCTCAACAGCTTCGGGTTTATGGAAAACCAACTGATGCATGTGTTTACCTATGCGTCGATGACGCGGGTGCTCACCGCACAAGAAGCGGCGACTTTGGGCGGTCACGCTATTTGGGGTGTCACACCTGCGGACCCGATGGGAAGCACGGTGCGGCGCATCCAAACGGCCCAAGGTCCGCGCATCGTTGTGCGCAACCGCTTTACCTATGACCCGACTATGGAGGTGGGCGAGCAGCGTATCCGGTCTGTTGGCCGTGATCACGATGCAGCGTTCAAGGCGCGCTTCGGGATGCTGGATGGTGTGGAGATGGAATATCGCTGGGGCGGGCGGCTGTGCCTCAGCCGCAACAATGTCAGCGTTGTGCGCGAAGTGGACACTGGCCTATACGCTGCGTGCTGCCAGAACGGGCTGGGCACAACACGCGGGACTTTGTCGGGGATACTTGCGGCAGAGCTTGCCACAAACACGCCTTCGGACCGGTTAAGCCGCGCTTTGGATGCAGATCCGCCATCAGTTCTGCCACCACCGTTTTTGACCAAAATCGGCGCCAAAGCCGTTTTGAAATGGCAAGAACGAAAAGCTGGGCTTGAGCTTTAGAACGGAAGCGTAAAAGCGCACGGTTAAGGGCGGGTCTTGTCCTTGGTGCGCCCGCGATGCCCGTAAGGGGTTTCACCGTAGCGCGACTTGAAATGGCGCGAAAAGACGCTGTCGGAATTGAACCCTGCGGCCATGGCGACTTCCATGACACTGAGATCCGTTTCCATCAACAGTGTTCGCGCCCTTTCCAAGCGAATGTTGCGGTAGGTCTGGGCAGGGGCTTCGTCCAGCAGTTGTTTGAACTGGCGTTCCATTTGACGGCGCGAAATGCCGGCGCTGCGGGCCAGATCCTCAAGATGCAAAGGGTTTTCGATGTTTTCATACATCGCCCGCAATGCCGCCAGCACGCGGGGGTTTCTGGAACTGATGGCTTTGGCAATGGAAGACCGCTGTTCACTGCGTTTGGAAATGTCCGGCCCGTTCAGGCACATGTCCGACACGGCGATGGCAAAGTCTTCGCCGTAGTCCTCTGCGATGACCGAAATCATCATTTCGGTGGCAGCTGCCCCCCCGCCACAGGTCAAAAGGGTCCCGTCACGCTCGAACCTGTGACTGGAGGGGACAAGCTGTGGAAAGGTTTCAATGAAACCGGGCTGGTTTTCCCAGTGCAAAGTAAACTGTTTGCCATCCAACAAGCCTGCACGCGCCAATGTGGCAGCCCCCGTGCAAATGCCGCCTGCGTGACCACCAAACCGCACATGGTGGCGCAGGTGCGACAGCACAGAAGCCGACGCAACTTTGGTGCCATTGTTGCCAGAACACGCGAAAAGATATGCCTCTGGGGGAAGATCACGCAGCGCCGCGTGTACGCTGATGTCGATACCGGAGGACGACGACACAGGTGCGCCGTCTTCAGACAAAACAAGCCAGCCGTATAGCGGCTTTTGTGCCAGTTGATTGGCAATGCGCAACGGATCCAAAGCGGCACTAAACGCCAATAAAGTAAATTGCGGAAGCAACAAGAACCCGAACCACCGCGTGTCGCGGGGGGCTTTGACGGGATAGCTGAACGCGCCCGCTGGCACGAGATCGGGGCGATTTGAGGGGCTGAATACGCCGGTGTTCACCAGTTTGCGTCCTTAAAACCTTGGGGTCTTCATACCCGAATTTGATCGCATATGCGCCCTTTGTCTACAGCCGTCAGCGCATTGTCTTTGGCTTGATCCGTTGCGGCGAAAGGTCGAACAATGCAAAACGCGACGTACAGCACCTCAGCCGCACGGCGCGACGCAAAAAGCGCCCGCTTGTAGAGGAAGCAGGCGCTTTGTTTCTGTCTTGATGTTGTTTGCGTGTTTTACGCTTGGTGTGCTTTCAGTTCCAACCGGCGCTTGTGCAATGTTGGTTCTGTATAGCCTGACGGATCTTTTGTTCCGCCAAACACCAGATCACAGGCCGCCTGATAGGCAATACCATCAAACGAAGGCGCCATGTTGGTGTAGCTGGCGTCGCCACTGTTTTGGCGGTCCACAATGGCGGCCATTTTTTGCATGATGGCATTCACATCGGCCTTCGAGATCACGTCATGGTGCAACCAGTTGGCGATGTGTTGGGCGGAAATCCGGCACGTTGCGCGGTCTTCCATAAGACCAACGTCATTGGCGTCCGGCACTTTGGAACAGCCGACGCCCTGATCAATCCAGCGCACCACGTAGCCAAGAATGCCTTGCGCGTTGTTTTCCACCTCGCGGGCGATCTGGTCTTTGGACCATTTGCGATACGTCGCTGTTGGAATGTCCAGAAGCGCGTCCACATAGGCGCGGCGTCCGCCTTTGGCCAAACCGGCCTGAACCGCAAAAACAGCCACACGGTGATAATGCAGGGCGTGCAACGTCGCGGCCGTGGGGCTTGGCACCCAAGCACAGTTTGCGCCGGATTTTGGATGATCAATCTTGGCTTCCAACATGGCGGCCATATGGTCGGGAACCGCCCACATGCCTTTGCCAATCTGCGCTTTGCCAGACAGACCACATTCCAGACCGATGTCGACGTTCTGGTTTTCATATGCACCGATCCATCCTTTGCGCTTGATGAAATCCTTGCGGCTGAAAGGGCCGGCTTCCATAGAGGTGTGGATTTCGTCGCCGGTCCGGTCAAGGAAACCGGTGTTGATGAAACACACGCGATGTTTGGCGGCGCGGATACATTCCTTGAGGTTCACAGACGTGCGGCGTTCTTCGTCCATGATGCCCAGCTTGACGGTGTTTTGTGGCAGGCCAAGGATGCTTTCGACGCGGGTGAAGATCTCGTCTGCGAAAGCCACTTCTTCGGGGCCGTGCATCTTGGGTTTAACCACGTAGACCGATCCGGTTTGCGTGTTGCGCATCCCGTCTGTCTTCTTCAGGTCGTGCATCGCCAGCGTGGTGGTGATCAGCGCATCCATCAGACCTTCGAAGATTTCGTTGCCGTCTTTGTCCAGAACGGCCGGGTTTGTCATCAAGTGACCCACGTTGCGTACCAGCAGCAAAGCGCGGCCTTTCAACGTCAGGTCGGACCCGTCCGGCGCATTGTAAACGCGGTCTGCGTTTAGGCTGCGGGTGACGGATTTGCCGCCTTTCTCGAAGGTGTCGGAGAGGTCGCCACGCATCAGGCCCATCCAGTTGCTGTAGGCCAGAACCTTGTCTTCGGCATCAACGCAAGCGACTGAATCTTCACAGTCGATGATGGCAGACACAGCGGATTCCATCACCACGTCGGCCAGACCGGAGGCAGAGGTTTTTCCAATCGGGTGGTCACGATCAAACACCAGCACCACATGCAAATTGTTGTTGCGCAAAACCACAGCCGTGGGGGCGTCTGCAGGGCCTTCAAAGCCCACAAATTTTTCAGGAGCCACCAAAGGACCACCATCCACCATCAAAGCGCCATCCACAACCGTGTAGCTGGAGGCTTGGCCGTGGCTTGTGTCTTTTACTGTGAATGCATCATCCAAAAAGACGGCTGCACGGGCCACAACACGCGCCCCGCGCCCGTCATCGAAGGGACCAGGCGCAGGTGATGTGCCCATCGCATCCGTTCCGTAAAACCCGTCATACAAGCTGCCCCAGCGCGCGTTCGCCGCGTTCAGAACAAACCGCGCATTCGTCACTGGCACAACAAGTTGTGCGCCTGCGACGGATGCAATTTCAGGGTCGACGTTGGATGTTTCGATGGAGAAATCACCACCCTCGGGCAGCAAATACCCGATTTCTTGTAAAAACGCTTTGTAAGACGCCGCATCATGCGGGCTGTCTTTATGGCAACGGTGCCACATATCGATCTGGGCTTGCAGCGCCTCGCGTTTGGCCAGAAGGGCACGGTTCTTTGGCCCGAATGTATTCGCCAAATCCGACAACCCGTTCCAGAATGTCTCTGAACTGATGCCAGTACCTTCCAAAGCTTGGCTTTCGATGAAATTTGCCAAAATCTCGTCAACCTGGATTTCGCTTTTCGTCAGGTAGTTAGGTGCAACTTGGTCTGCCATGATTCCTCACAAAGTGTTTTGCCTGCGCCTTGGTAGGTGTTTGACGGGTGATCTTCAATCCGTAGTCACGGCAGGCCAATCCACGGTTGTGATCCAAAATGGGCGTATGTCTTACTCAGGTGCGTTACACAGGTTTGCAATCAGCTTTGAAAAGGTGCGCATGGACACAGCGGGTATGTCTTCTGCGCGGCTCATAATGCCGACAGCACCGTGGGTTGCGGCCATTTCTACTGGCACTGTGACCAGCGTGTTTTGGTCAAGGTCGTTTGCCACAACCCCGCGACTGATAACCCAAACCGTGTCCGGATCGCTTAACACAACGGCCCGCCCGAATGTCGGCGACGCAGTTTCAATGCGGTTTTGAAACAAAGGGACCCCTTGGGAAATAAGGTGCCTCGCGACCAAAGGGCGGATTGCTGAATCCTTTGGGGGATAAAGAACGCGAAAGCCATCAAGGTCGGCTGCGGATTGCACATCCAAAGCGGCGCTATCTGGTCGCGCAACAACAACCACATTTTCTGAATAGAGTTGCTGGAAGCCAAGCCCGACCATTGTGTCGGGATTGCCCAACCGCCCAACCACCAGATCAAGCCCACCGCTGCGCAAACGCGTCGTCAGATCGCGGTGAGACCCTTCGTACATTTCAAGCGTGGTGTTTGGGTTCAGCTTTTGAAACGCCAGAACAGCACGGGGCAAAAGCCGCGATGCAACACTTGGCAAAGCGCCCACTTTAAGCTGCCCCGCCGCGGTGCTGTGCGCATGCATGCTGCGCAATCCGTGGCGCAGGGCGGCCGTACTTTGTTCGGCAAATTGCAAAAACACTTCGCCTTGAGGCGTCAAAGCCACGCCAGAGCGGCTGCGTTCGAGCAACACAACGCCAAGGATCGTTTCAAGGTCTTTTAAGGTTTTTGAGATAGCAGGTTGCGTCAGGTTTAAGTCTTGGGCGGCTATCTTGAAACTGCTGGCACGCGCGATGGCGCTGAAGGCGTCGAGATGGCGAAATTTGATGCGTCTGTCCACATTCATTCCTTTTTGGGCAATCAAATGGCAAGAAGTGTCATTTTCAATATCCGTTCAAATATATGAAAAGTACAGCGCGGGGCAGGCAGGAGAACGGCGTGAAAACTCAGGTGGCGATTATTGGGGGGGGGCCGTCCGGGCTTTTGTTGGCGCAGCTTTTGCATACACGCGGGATCGACAGCGTGGTGCTGGAACGCAAAACCAAAGACTATGTGCTGGGCCGCATTCGTGCGGGTGTGTTGGAACAAGGCCTTGTCAAGCTGATGGAAGAAGCCGGATGCGCGGATAGGCTACACGCGGAAGGGATCACGCACGATGGCACTTTGGTGTCTTATGGCGATGAAATGTTCCGTGTCGATTTCACCGAACATACCGGAACACCCGTCGTGGTTTATGGCCAAACCGAAGTCACACGGGACCTTTATGACGCACGGGAACGCAGCGGGGGCACGATCGAATTCAATGTCGATGATGTGGTGATCCATGGCGCCGACACTGACACACCCCACATCACCTATACCGTTGCTGGCGAAGCCCGCAGCCTTACGTGCGATTTCATCGCGGGATGTGACGGTTTCCATGGTGTAAGCCGGCAAACGATCCCACTGGACGTGCGCCGCGAATATGAAAAAGTCTATCCCTTTGGCTGGTTGGGCATCTTGTCAGAAACGCCACCGGTCAATCACGAACTGATCTACGCCAATTCCCCACGCGGATTTGCGTTGTGTTCAATGCGCAACGAAAATCTAAGCCGCTATTATATCCAGTGCTCTCTCAGCGACCGACCCGAAGACTGGACAGACGACGCCTTTTGGCAAGAACTCAAGCGCCGTATTCCGTCAGATCAAGCTGACAAGCTGGTGACGGGGCCAAGCATCGAAAAGTCCATCGCCCCGCTGCGATCTTTTGTGACAGAACCCATGCGTTGGGGGCGCTTGTTTCTGTGTGGGGATGCCGCCCATATTGTCCCTCCAACCGGGGCAAAAGGTCTGAACACTGCCGCCTCAGACGTCCACTATCTGTATAACGGATTGCGTGACTTTTACGAAAACGACAGCACCCAAGGCATCGACACCTATTCCGAAAAAGCCCTGTCCCGTGTCTGGAAGGCAGAGCGTTTCAGTTGGTGGTTCTCATCATTGATGCACCGGTATCCTGACCAGTCCGAATTCGATCTAAAAATGCAGTTTGCTGAAATAGAGTTTTTGCGGTCCAACACAGCGGCCCAACAGTCTATGGCCGAAAACTATGTCGGACTGCCGTATTGATGGTGCTTCAAAAGGAGACGACAGGTGACTGATCGCTACACAAAAGGTATGCAAACCCGCCGCGCTGTTTTGGGCGATGCGCATGTAGACCGCGCTGAAACACAAACGTCCGACTTTGATGCCCCCTTTCAGACCATGATCACCGAAGGGGCATGGGGCACGCTTTGGGCTGACGACACGATATCCACGCGGGAACGGTCCATGCTGACCCTGTCGCTGCTTGCCGCCATGGGCAACTTTGAAGAAATCCCGATGCACATCCGCGCCACTGCACACACCGGCGCCAGCCCGCAAGACGTGTTGCAAGCCTTCATGCATGTGGCGGTTTATGCGGGCGTGCCAAAGGCCAATCATGCGATCAAACTGGCCAAACAAACCTATGCAGAAATGGGCATCACAGTTTAGCGGCTGTGTCTTTTGCCTAAGGTCAGGACCCTAAGATGCGTTTTCAACGGCGTCTTGCAAATCCGACAGGTGTAGCTTTGGGAATTGATCAAACAGATCGGCCATAAGTGCGCGGCATTGGGGCCCGTACCAATCTTGGGGAAACACGCAATCGGGCAATTCAGGGGCTTTCAAAATGATGCGCCGCCACGCATGCACCAACAAGACGCGCAACACGGCATGCTCTATCGTGCTGAGGGCGTCAGCGCCGGCCAATTCTTCCCGTACCTGTTTCAAGGTTTCGAAAAACGATTTTGACGCCGCGCGGGTCTGCAAAGCACAGACCTTGTTTTTCATCCAGGCCGGAATCTGCGCTGCGTCGTCCAGAACGGCAACAAAGCTGGCGGTGTCCTTGGGTGGCGTTGTCGCAATGCGCAGGTTCGACGACACCCAGACACCGCAAGCACGCCCCTGCGGTTGTGATTGCGACGGATCACTTACAATCAACCATGCCCGTGTGGCAGTGGCATCGCGCGAATAAATGCGCGGCGACGCAGCAGCACTTTGTGTGCGGCCCCAGTCTGTCAGATGATGCGCACTGGTGCGACCCGTGCGTTCATTTTCAATCCAGCCGTCTTTGCGCAACCGGTGCAACGCCACCCGCATCGCTTCCGGTTTTATTCCGATATGTTCGCGCATGTGACGCAACATCAGCCCACTGATCTGCGCCCCTTTGTCTTGGGCCAGTTCGCCAAAAACCGTAACCAACAGTGACCAGACGCGCGGGGTCTGGTCTTCTGTCAATCGGCTGACAATCCTATGAAATGATGCGCTGTCCACAGATATGTCATACTGCGCCCCCACATCTTTTCCAAGTCTCAGGGTTTGAAGGCATTCATGGTCAGCAATTCATATTCCGCCACCTTGTCCTCATCCTGATTGGTCAGGGTCGCGTGCCATCGCACTTCGCCGTATTCATCGTTGCGCGGCGTTTTGTGTTTGACCGTCAATCGCACCTTGATGCTGTCGCCTGCCTGAACAGGTTTCATAAAGCGCAAAGCATCCAGACCGGTATTGGCCAGAACAGGGCCTTCATTGGGTTCCACAAAAAGTCCCGCCGCAAAGCTTAGCAACAAATAGCCATGTGCGACACGACCCGGAAAGAACGGGTTTCGCTTGGCGGCCGCATCGTCCATGTGGGCGTAGAATGTGTCACCTGTGAAGGTGGCGAAATGTTCGATGTCTTCCAGTGAAATGGTGCGCGGATCAGTGTGAATGGTCTCGCCGATGTCCAGATCATCGAAGTGGCGCGTGAAAGGGTGCGCCGGTGCCGGAATTTCCCGCGCCCCGGGGACCCATGTTTTCGAAATAGCCGTCAGAATATCAGGGCTGCCTTGAACCGCCGTTCGCTGCATATAGTGCATGACGCCGCGGATACCGCCAAGTTCTTCGCCGCCACCCGCACGTCCCGGCCCACCATGCACCATATGGGGCAGGGGGGACCCGTGCCCGGTAGATTCCTTCATGCTGTCGCGGTTGTTGAAATAGAGCCGCCCGTGAAAGGCGCCAGCCCCCACCGCAACGGCGCGGGCAACATCCGTATCATGGGTGATCACGGACGCCACAAGCGACCCTTGGCCTTTATTGGCCAGTGCTATGGCGTGATCCAGATCGGTGTATCCCATGATCGTGGACACCGGACCGAAGGCTTCTGTGTCATGCACGCGGATCGCGGTGTCAGGGTCGGCGCAGTGGAAAACCATAGGGGGCAGGAACGCGCCTTTGGTGCTGTCCGCCCCTTGGACGTCAAAATTGTCAGGGTCCCCGATCACCCGTTCCGCGTGCGCGCCGATGATTGCGGCCTTTTCCAGAACATCGCGTTTCTGACTGTTGGACACCAGCGCCCCCATGCGGGTTGTGTCGGCTTTTGGATCACCGATGATCGTCTTGGACAGTCGTGCGCCAAGCGCCTCAATCACTGCATCCACATGGGATTGTGGCGCTATGATACGGCGGATTGCAGTGCATTTTTGCCCTGCCTTGGTGGTCATTTCACGGTGTACTTCTTTGACAAAAAGGCCGAATTCCGGCGTGCCCGGCACAGCATCCGGCCCAAGGATGGACGCATTCAAGCTGTCTTGCTCCGCAACAAAACGGATGGAATTGCGCATGATATGGTCCGACGACCGCAGCTTGAACGCTGTGTCGGCGGACCCTGTGAAACTGACCACGTCCTGACAGGTCAGGCGGTCCAGCATATCGCCCAAGCCCCCCGCCACCAGCTGCAAAGCGCCGGTCGGCAGAATGCCACTGTCCAGCATAATGCGCACGGCCAGTTCCGTCACATAACAAGTGGCCGTTGCAGGTTTCACAATCGCAGGGACGCCCGCCAAAAGCGTAGGGGCCAGTTTTTCCAACATGCCCCAGACCGGAAAGTTGAAGGCGTTGATGTGCACCGCCACACCGTGCAGCGATGTTGCAATGTGCTGGCCCAGAAACGTACCGTGGCGCGACAGCTGTTCGATGTCGCCATCCAGATAGACGTTTGAATCCGGCATTTCGCGGCGGCCCTTGGATGCAAAGACAAATAATGTGCCCACACCGCCATCGATGTCGATCATATGGTCCGCTTGCGTGGCACCAGTTGCAAAAGACAGATCATACAGCGCCTGTTTGTGGGCGTTCAGTTCCGTGGCCAAGGCTTTGAGCATACGGGCGCGGTCATGAAACGTCAGGTTTCGTAATGCCGGTCCGCCCACATCGCGGGCATGATCCAGCATCGCTTGCACATCCAAAGACCCGTTGCCTGCACGTCCCAGAACTGCACCCGTGACGGCGTTTTCAATGCTGCGTGCATCTTCGTCGGGGGCGACCCACTGTCCGGCAACAAAGCTTTTGACGTCAAGAATGCTCATGTTCTCTACCTTTTTCAACCCGCGCCACACCCGTACTGTCCGGCGTCTTTCAATGAAAATCCTGTTTGGATATTAATTGACCAACCGGTCGGTTTATGCAAGAGTTAACTGAGATTTAGAAAGGACACGATCATGACGCCCGAAGACCGCGCTCAGAAATCATCCCAAGTCCTTTGGGAAGGCGACACTGCGTCAAAGTGGTTGGGGATCACGATTGAGGAGGTCCGCGAAGGTCGTTCGGTTCTATCGCTGACAGTGCAATCACACCATTGCAACGGCCACGGCATTTGCCACGGCGGCATCACCTTTTCACTGGCCGACAGTGCCTTTGCTTTTGCCTGCAACAGTCGCAATCAGGCAACCGTTGCCCAACACAACGCCATCACCTTTGTTGCCCCCGGCCACGTCGGCGACACGCTGACCGCCACGGCGCGCGAAGTGTCGTTGACAGGACGCAGCGGCATCTATGACATCCGCGTCACAAATCAGGACGGCAAGACAATTGCTGAAATGCGGGGCATGTCACGGGCCATCAAAGGCCAGTTGTTTACAGAGTAATTCTACGGGAAATCTACGGGGACACAGACCAGATCATGAAAGACCTAAGCCCAAAAAAATCAGATCTCGATCCTATCGAAATCGCCAGCCGCGACGAAATATCTGCCTTGCAGCTGCAGCGCATGCAATGGTCTGTGCGCCATGCCTATGACAACGTGGCGATGTACAAAAAGCGCTTTGACGATGCGGGTGTGCATCCTGACGATCTGAAAGAGCTTAAAGATCTGGCAAAGTTCCCTTTCACCCACAAAAACGACCTACGGGACAATTACCCCTTTGGAATGTCCGCGGTGCCGCGTGCCCAAATGGCGCGGGTTCATGCGTCCTCTGGCACAACAGGTAAAGCGACAGTGGTGGTTTACACAAAGCACGACATCGACGTGTGGGCGGATACTTTGGCCCGCAGCCTGCGCGCCTCCGGGCTTCGGGCTGGTGACATGGTGCACAACGCCTATGGTTATGGGCTGTTCACTGGCGGTTTGGGCGCCCATTACGGCATTGAAAAGCTGGGCGCCACCGTGGTGCCTATGGGCGGCGGCCAGACCGAAAAGCAAATTGGCCTGATCACGGACTTCCAACCCAATGGAATTATGGTGACGCCGTCGTACATGCTGAATATTCTTGAAGGCTTTCATAAAGCGGGCATTGATCCGCGATCGTCTTCTTTGGATGTGGGGATTTTCGGCGCCGAGCCGTGGACAAACGCCATGCGCAAAGAAGTCGAAGACGCGTTCGACATGCATGCCGTCGACATCTACGGGCTTAGCGAAATAATGGGGCCGGGTGTGGCCAACGAATGTGTTGAAACGAAAGACGGTTTGCACGTCTGGGAAGACCACTATTATCCCGAAATCATCAATCCTGTCACAGGCGACGTCGTTGAAGATGGCGACGAAGGCGAACTGGTGTTCACCACACTGACCAAAGAAGGCATGCCTATGATCCGCTACCGCACGCGCGATCTGACACGGTTGTTGCCGGGCACCGCGCGTAGCATGCGACGGATGGAGAAAATAACCGGACGTTCCGATGACATGATCATTTTGCGCGGCGTCAACGTCTTTCCGACGCAAATAGAAGAGCAGCTTTTGGGCACCGAAGGGCTTGCCCCCTATTTCCAGATCGAGCTGTTCAAATCCGGCCATATGGATGCGATGCGCGTGATCACAGAAGCCACGCCCGTTGCCGCAGACGGGGCGTCAAAATCTGCAGCAGCAACGGCTTTGACAAAGCGTATCAAGGATATGGTGGGCGTTACGACAGAAGTTATCGTAGGCGATCCCGGAACAGCCCCCAGATCCCAAGGCAAGGCCGTGCGCGTCGTCGACAACCGGGACAAGGGATAGCCCTTGGCACGTCCCATCGCCAAAGACCACGACGCGAAACGCGCCCATATTTTGAAAACCGCGGCCCGCGTGTTTGCCGATACCGGTTTTGCGCGGGCATCAATGTCGCAGGTGGCGAAAGACTGTGGAATTTCCAAGGCGAACATCTACCACTATTACGACAGCAAAGATGCGCTGTTGTTTGATATTCTCGACACATATCTTCTGGCGTTGCGCGACCGCGTTCTGACGCTTTCTCTGACGGGCTTAAGTCCCGAGGCGCAGCTTCAGGCCATCATCTGTGAAACCTTGCATGCCTATAATGGAATGGACGAGGAACATAAAATCCAGACCGAAGGCATCCCTTTGCTGACGTCAAACCAGCAAGCGATCCTGAAAGGCTATCAGCGCGATATGGTTCGCCAACTCAGCGACGTTGTCAAAGCGATTGCGCCACAAGTCTTTGGAGACGACAAAACAAAACTTCGCGCCACCGTGATGTCGATCTTTGGCATGTTGAACTGGTTCTACATGTGGAACAGCGGGGCGGGGGATGCCGAGCGCACAGAATATGCACAGCTTGTCACCCGATTGACCCTTTCAGGCGTTCAGGGCCTTTGAAGCACTGCCAGAGCGTGACGCCTTAGTGGTGATCGTAGTCCACAACAATGCGGTCACTGACGGGGAACGATTGGCACGATAGGATAAACCCCTGTTCAACCTCATAGTCTTCAAGCGCATGGTTGGCGATCATCTCAACTTCGCCTTCCAGAACCTTGCATTTACATGTCGAACATACACCTGCCTTACACGCATATGGCGCGTCCAGCGCGTTGTCCAAGGCGGCGTCCAGAATGGTCTGGTCCTTGTCCATGGTAAAGCTGCGCGATGCGCCGTCCATGGTTATGGTGGCATCTGTTGCCTTGGCTGTGGCGTCGGCATCCGCACTGGATGTTTTGCGTTTTAACCGGCCCGGCTGGGCACTGGCGAACAGCTCAAATTTGATCTGGTCGTCGGTTAGCCCATGATCGCGCAGGGCTGCCGCAATGCCCAGCATCATCGGCTCCGGGCCACAAATGAACGACGTATCGACGCTTTTGATGTCGATCCAGTTGGCAAACAGGGCTTTGCACTTGTCCGCGTCAACGCGGCCCGTGAACAGGTCGATGTCTTGCGCGTCACTTTCCAGTATATGGATCACCGTCAACCGTTGCATGTAACGGTTTTTCAGATCTTCCAGCTCTTCGCGGAACATGATCGTGTTCACACCGCGGTTGGCATAGACCAGCGTGAAGGTGCTGTGGGGTTCGCGGTGCAACACAGTCTTCATAATCGACAACACAGGCGTCACCCCGGACCCGCCTGCAAACCCAAGATAGTTTTTGCCCACGTCGGCGTCGAGGGGTGTATGAAAGTTACCGGCAGGTTCCATGGCGTCCAGCGTCATACCCGGTTTCAAGTTGTCATTGGCCCATGTGGAAAATGCACCGCCGTCGACTTTCTTGATGCCCACTTGCAAGATGCCATCATCTTTGCCCGCGCAAATGGAATAAGATCGGCGCACTTCGGTGCCGTCGAAATCCTGGCGAAAGGTCAGATACTGGCCTTGGATAAAGTCGAAATCGCCGCCGCCTGCGGGTTGCAAGCTAACAACCACCGCATCGCGGATCGTTTTATGAACATCAGTGACAGTCAATTGATGAAAGCGCGCCATCTGCTGGTCCTTTTAGATACATTTGAAATAGTCGAAGGGTTCAAGGCAGTCTTTACACTGCCACTGGGCCTTACACGGGGTTGACCCGAATTGACTGATCCGCACGACATGGGTGGATTTGCAACGCGGGCAGTTTTCAGGCCCACCGGCGGCACGCGGCGGGGCGATGCCGTAATCCGTCAGCTTTGCGCGTGCACCATCGGTTAACCAGTCAGTGGTCCATGGCGGGCTAAGCTGTGTCTTGATACGAATGTTGTCCACACCGCGATCGCGCAAGGCCGTTTCAATATCAAGCGAGATCACAGTGGTCGCAGGGCAGCCCGAATAAGTCGGCGTTACGGCCACTTCCACAGTGTCGCCGTCCCATGCGACACCGCGCACGATGCCCAGTTCAACCACTGAAATTACCGGAATTTCAGGATCAGGCACATCCGCCAACCACCCCCAGATCGTGTCGACGCTGGGTTGCATGTTACCAGTTGGCTCCGGGATAGGCGCGTTGCAGCCATTGCATCTGCGTCAGAATATGCCCCAGATGCTCACTGTGCTGACGCCCTGATTTGCCACCTTTGTGCGCAAAATCGCTGTCGGGAATGGTCAGCGTCGCCTGCGCCATCACATCCCCCATATGCGCGTCAAACGCAGCCCTCAAACTGGTCAGCTCAGGGGCGATACCAGCCTCAGCCATAGCCGCATCAACAGCATCGGGCACAAACATCTCGCCCACATAGGGCCAAAGCAGATTTAGAGCATCCTGCATGCGTCGGTGGCTTTCCAAAGTGCCATCGCCCAAGCTGATCACCGTATCACCAGAGCGTTCCACATGGTATTGCACTTCTTTGACAGCTTTGGCCGCAATTTCGGCCACACGCGGCTCTGAGGACTGTTCCAGCCCACGCAGTATTGCCAAGTGCCATACATCAAACAGGAACTGGCGCATCATCGTCTGGCCGAAATCACCGTTGGGTTGTTCCGTCAGCAAACAATTGCGAAAATCCCACGCATCGCGCAGCATTGCCAGATCGTCGGCACTGCGGTTTTCGCCTTCCACTTCGCCGGCCAGGCCAAGCCACATTTGTGTTTGACCGATCAGATCAAGGGCCGTGTTCGCCAGCGCAATGTCTTCTTCCAGAATGGGCGCGTGCCCGCACCATTCGCTGACGCGGTGACCCAACACCAATGTGTTGTCCCCCATCCGGCACAAAAATTCAAAATAGGCGGCACGGTCCGTCATTACATCGCCCCCACTTCGTCGGGAATGTCGAAAAACGTCGGATGACGGTACACTTTCGCTTCCGAGGGTTCGTACATCGGGCCTTTGTCCGACGGCGAAGACGCGGCAATATGGCGGGCCTCGACAACCCAAATGCTGACGCCTTCATTGCGGCGGGTGTAAACGTCGCGGGCGTTTTTCATCGCCATTTCTTCGTCGGGCGCGTGCAAGCTGCCCACATGCCTGTGGCTCATGCCGTGTTGGCCGCGAATGAACACTTCCCACAAAGGCCATTCGGCCCGCTTGGGTGTATCTTGTGATACAGAAGTTTCGGAATTTGAGGTTGTCATTCCGCAGCCACCTTTCCGATACGGCGTTTTTCGGCATGGGCCAGCATACCGTCCCGCACCCATTTGCCGTCGTCCCACGCCTTGTTGCGTGCAGCCAAGCGTTCTGTGTTGCACGGGCCGTTGCCACGCAGCACATCAAAAAATTCGTTCCAGTCGGGTTCGGCGAAATCATAACCGCCTTTGTCTTCGTTCCACGCAAGCGTTTCATCCGGCACCGTCAGCCCAAGATATTCCGCCTGTGGCACAGTCTGGTCGACGAATTTTTGGCGCAGCTCGTCGTTGGTGTTCATCTTGATTTTCCACGCCATCGACTGTTCGGAATGGGTGCTTTCAGCATCTGACGGGCCAAACATCATCAGCGATGGAAACCACAAGCGGTTCAACGCATCCTGCGCCATTTTCTTTTGTGCAGGCGTGCCTTTGGCCATCTTCATCATGATGTCGTAGCCTTGGCGCTGGTGAAACGATTCCTCTTTGCAGATGCGCACCATCGCACGGGCATAGGGGCCGTAAGACGTGCGTTGCAGCGGCACCTGGTTCATGATGGCGGCCCCGTCCACAAGCCAACCCACAGCGCCCATGTCGGCCCATGTCAGCGTGGGGTAGTTAAAAATGGACGAATATTTCATGCGCCCGTCCAGCAGCATTTCCGTCATCTCGTCGCGTGTCACGCCAAGTGTTTCTGCGCCACAGTACAAATACAAACCGTGGCCCGCTTCGTCCTGCACCTTGGCCAACAGGATGGCTTTGCGTTCCAGTGTCGGCGCACGGGTGATCCAGTTGCCTTCGGGCAGCTGGCCCACGATCTCGGAATGCGCGTGCTGCCCCATCTGACGGATCAGCGTTTTGCGGTAGCCTGCGGGCATCCAGTCTTTGGGTTCGATCTTTTCCCCCGCATCAATGCGCGCCTGAAAGGCCGCCAGCTTTTCGGGATCTTCAAGCGTCGCTTCGGATTTTACCATCTGTGCATACATTTGAGCGTCTCCTGTCAGGACCTTAAATTCGTTCGATAATCATGGCGGCGCCTTGGCCTACACCCACGCACATCGTGCATAGGGCATAGCGGCCACCGCTGCGTTTCAACTGGTGCGCCGCCGTCAGAACCAGACGTGCGCCCGACATGCCAAGCGGATGACCGATTGCAATGGCGCCCCCTTGCGGGTTCACCCGCGGGTCGTCGTCAGCCACACCAAGTTCACGCAACGTGGCGAGACCCTGGGCCGCAAAAGCTTCGTTCAGTTCGATGATGTCCATCTGGTCGATAGACAGACCGGCACGGTCCAGCACCTTTTGGCTGGCAGGGACCGGACCGATCCCCATCACCCGCGGTGCCACCCCGGCAGAGGACATGCCGACGATGCGCGCCATCGGGGTCAACCCGTGCTGCGTTGCTGCCGCTTCTGACGCAATCAACAAGGCCGCGGCCCCGTCGTTCACACCGCTTGCATTGCCAGCTGTAACGCTAAGATCAGGGCCATTCACACCCTTCAGTTTTGCCAGTTTTGCAGCATCTGTTCCTGGGCGGGGGTGCTCATCCGTGTCGAAGACAACCGCATCACCTTTGCGCTGCGGGATGTTCACCGTGCAGATTTCATCCGCGAAACAGCCCGCTTTGTGGGCTGCAGCCCAGTTGGCTTGGGACCGTGCGGCCATCGCGTCCTGATCCGCGCGGTTCACGCCGTAATCGGCGGCAACATTATCCGCTGTTTGGGGCATGGAATCGACACCGTACTGCGCTTGCATCTTGGGATTGATGAAACGCCAGCCGATGGTCGTGTCATAAACGGTGTTGGCGCGGGTAAAAGCGCTGGTGGCTTTGGGCATTACAAAAGGCGCGCGGCTCATGCTTTCGACGCCGCCTGCGATGGTCAGGTCATAGTCGCCGGCCTTGATCCCGCGCGCAGCAAAGCCCACGGCATCCATGCCACTGGCACACAGGCGGTTAATCGTCGTCCCGGGCACGTCTTCGGGCAGACCGGCAAGCAAAGCGGCCATACGGGCCACATTCCGGTTGTCCTCGCCAGCCTGATTGGCAGAGCCGAAAATCACATCATCCACGCGCGCCCAGTCCACATCGGCGTTGCGTTCCATCAAAGCTGCGATCGGAAGGGACGCCAGATCATCGGTGCGCACAGACGAAAGTGCCCCGCCGTAGCGGCCGATCGGTGTTCTGACACCGTCACAAATCAAAGCTTCCATGCGTCATTCCACCCTTAGATTGGTCATTCCCCTTTTATCTATAATCAGACGGATGGATTCGATCAACTAAAAGTTACTGAAAAGTTAAATGGTAGACTTTTGAGTAACGCTTTTGGCGGAGCCATCAGAATTCCCTATTGAAACCGTTCACACAGCAATACTTTTGATGGTACCAAGCGGCAGTGGATGCTGCAGCCACCGCACATCCGTCCCAACCAGAGACCCGACATATGACAGTTGCACTGCTTTTTATCCTACTTGATGCAGTGGGCACTTTCGTGTTTGGCCTAAGCGGCGCAATGGTCGCCATGAGACGACGTTTCGATATTTTCGGCATACTGGTTCTGGCTGTCGCAACAGGGGTCGCCGGCGGCATGGTGCGCGACCTGTTATTGGGGTCCACGCCACCCGATGCCCTGCGCACTGTCTGGCCTTTGGCCATCGCAAGCCTTGCGGGGGTGTGCGTGTTTTTCTTCAAACCACTGATCGAACGGTTGAACCGCCCCGTTATGCTTTTGGATGCCATCGGGCTTGGCATCTTTGCCGTCGCTGGCTGCCGCAAAGCCCTGCTTTATGGGCTTGATGCACCTGGGGCCGTTCTTTTGGGCGTGATTTCGGCTGTCGGCGGGGGCGTGCTAAGGGACATTATGGCGACAGAAGTGCCGCGTGTTCTTCACGAAGATATCTATGCACTTGCAGCTCTTGCGGGGGCAGCCGCTTATGCAGGATGTCTGTGGTTTGGGGTGCAAGACAGCATCGCGGCCGTGGGCGCTGTCATTTTTGCAGTTGGGTTACGACTGGCAAGCGTGCGCTTTGGATGGCATTTGCCGCATCCTCCGAAGTGACAGGTCTGGGCAGACGGCAGTGCGTTCGCTACACTACACCCTGACCGCGAAAGGAAGCCAAGCATGTCCAATCCCTGCATTATTTGCGTCGCAATCACCGGATCCGTGCCCTCAAAAGCCGACAACCCGGCGGTGCCGATCACGGTCGCAGAACAAATCGAAAGCACACATGAGGCATTCGAGGCAGGGGCAAGTATTGCCCACTGCCATGTGCGGGACGACAACGGCACACCCACATCTGATCCCGACCGCTTTGCGGCATTGAAGGAAGGGATCGAAGCCCATTGTCCCGGCATGATCGTCCAGCTTTCGACGGGTGGGCGGTCCGGCACGGGACGCGACCGTGGGGGCATGTTGCCATTGTCGCCGGACATGGCGTCTTTGTCGGTGGGATCAAACAATTTTCCAACACGCGTCTATGAGAACAGCCCTGATCTGGTCGATTGGCTGGCATCCGAAATGATCACCCACGACGTAAAACCCGAAATCGAAGCCTTTGATCTAAGCCATATCGTTCAAGCCACACGCATGGCTGCTGATGGGCGATTGAAAGGCCCGCTTTATGTGCAATTCGTGATGGGCGTGAAGAACGCAATGCCAGCAGATGAGCCTATTTTCGACTTCTACATCGAAACCCTAAAGCGTCTTGCACCCGATGCCCAATGGTGCGCCGCAGGCATCGGACAGGCCCAGCTTACTGTCAATGAATGGTCTATTTCCAAAGGCGGGCACACACGTGCCGGACTGGAAGACAACATACGCTTGGACCGCGACATGCTGGCCCCGTCAAATGCGGCATTGGTGACACGTGCCGTGGACTTGTGTGAAAAATACGAACGCCCCGTCGCCACATGGCAACAAGCCCGCGATATTCTGGGGTTGCGGAAAGTCACGGCCTAAAATGTCAAAGCCCACAGGCACGCGCCCCTACAAAGGTGTTTTTACCGATACCAGCAACTGGGACCGGTTTGAACACCGCCCCGGAGATGTCTTTATCTGTGTGCCCCCCAAAAGTGGGACGACATGGATGCAAAATATCTGTGGGTTGCTGATCTTTGGCGATCCTGACGCAGACGTTTCATACCCCGAGATTTCACCATGGATCGAGTTTTCGCTGAGCTCAAAAACTGTAGATGCCCGCCTTGAAATGCTGGCCACCCAAACACATCGGCGCTTTATCAAATCCCACACTCCGCTGGACGGTATCCCGTACTTTGAGGATTGCACCTATCTGGCGTGTCACCGCCACCCGCTGGATGTGCATTTTTCGATGTGGCATCATGTGCAAAACATGAAAATTGACCATATCAACCACCTGCACACGCATGACAGAGCCGCCAACTTTGACGCTTTTCTCGCCAACAGCATCGAAAACGAAGGGTTGGATCAGCCTAGCCTTGAACTGATCACACATCACTGTGAAACGGCGCGTGCGCGGGCAAAGCTGCCAAATGTGCACCTCTTTCATTACGCTTCGCTGTCACAGGATCTGTCGGGGCAGATGCGACAAATTGCGAAAGCACTGGACATTGTGCAGCCCGAAACCCTTTTCAGTGCATTGGTGGAAAAGGCGACATTCAAAAGCATGAAAGCCAATGCGCTAAAGACGGCGCCCGGCGCCAAGGGCGGGCTTTACAAAGACCCCAACGCCTTTTTCAACAGTGGCCAAGGCCGTAAATGGGACGGGGTTTTGGATGCGCATCAAATGGCGCGTTATACGCAACGGATCGAAACCCTATTGGCCCCGAATGATGTCACTTACCTTGAAACAGGTCGTAGTTAAGAGTTTGGGTTTGGGTGTGCGCCGCATCTTCCAAACGAAAGATGCGGCGCACTTTTGGTTTAGTACTGCCGTTCACCATCATGGGACGCAACACGCGGCACCAGTGCGCGCACCAGTTCTGTCATGTCCAATGTACCGACAGTTTCACCGTCTTCTTTGACAAGATACGCATGCGAGGTGTCCCCGCCAGACCGCGCAATCATGCTTTCGAGCGTGTCATTGGCATCCACATCACCATGCGCGTTTTCTGGCACTTCGCCCCCTACCAGCGGTTTCATAATGGACCGGACGCGCAACACACGCGCGCGGTTAATGTCGCTGACAAAGTCTTCGATGTAGGGGTCGTTGGGCGCAAGCAGGATGTGCTGGGGTTCGCCCTGCTGAACGACGTATCCGTCTTTCAGGATCACAAGATGATCAGCCAGCTTAAGCGCTTCGTCCAAATCATGTGTGATAAAGACGATGGTTTTATGCAGCTCTTTTTGCAGCTCCAGCAGCAGGTCTTGCATGTCGGTCCGGATCAAAGGATCAAGCGCTGAAAAAGCTTCGTCCATTAGCATGATATCGGTGTTGGCGGTCAAAGCGCGGGCGATGCCCACACGTTGTTGCATGCCACCTGACAATTGTGCGGGATAGTGGTTTTCAAAGCCTTTAAGACCAACACGTTCCAGCCATTTTGTCGCTTCCTTGTCGCAAGCGTCTTCGGTGTGACCGCGCACGGACAACGGCATCCCTGCATTTTTCAGCACGGTTTTGTGAGGCAGAAGCGCAAACTTCTGAAACACCATCGACATCTTTTCCTGCCGTGCTGTGCGCAAACCGTCCTCGGACAGTTTCATCACATCTTCACCCTGCACGATGATCTCGCCGGCAGTGGGTTCGATCAACCGATTGAGGTGGCGGATCAGCGTTGACTTGCCCGACCCCGACAAGCCCATCACGACGGTGATTTCGCCTGCCTGCATGTCGACGTTGATGTTGTTAAGCCCCAGCACGTGTTTGTGCTGGGCCAAAAGCTCTTCTTTGCCCATGCCGTTCTCGACATGATGCAAAACATCCTTGTCGCGGGCTCCGAATATTTTGTAGAGCCCGCGAAGGCTAACCATTGGTTCTGTCATCGTACCGGTTCCTTAGTGTTTGACGTGGGTCATATCGACCCGCGTGAGAGCGGCTTTGGACACACGGTCAAGGATCACGGCCAAAAGAACGATACCAATACCAGCGACGATGCCGACACCCAGTTCAAGGTTGCGGATCCCCCGTAGCACGTTCACGCCAAGGCCCGGCGCCGATACCAAGGACGCAATCACAACCATGGCAAGGCTCATCATGATGGTCTGGTTGATGCCAGCCATGATGTTGGGCAGCGCCAGTGGCAATTGCACACGCAACAGTTTCTGTCTGGAATTCATCCCGAAGGCGTTCGCAGCTTCAATCACATCCTGGTCCACCAGACGAATACCCAGATCGGTCAAACGGATCACCGGCACAATCGCGTATAAAATGATCGCAATCCCGTAAAGCTTGGATTCTGTCACCGAGAACAGAAAAATCAGCGGAATGAGATACACAAAGGTCGGCAAGGTTTGCAGCAAATCCAGAATGGGCACTGTGCCTTTTTGCAACCTGTCAGATT
Organism: Ascidiaceihabitans donghaensis; assembly: GCF_900302465.1. Lineage (NCBI taxonomy): Bacteria > Pseudomonadati > Pseudomonadota > Alphaproteobacteria > Rhodobacterales > Paracoccaceae > Ascidiaceihabitans > Ascidiaceihabitans donghaensis. The sequence continues at coordinate 130,725 of NZ_OMOR01000002.1, forward strand.
TGGACATGGCAATGCCGATGGGCACGCCAAGCAAAACCGAAATCGTCGTACAGACGAAGATGATAGAGAGCGTCTGCATCGCAACATCGTAGTGGTCCACCAGACCAAGCAACATGATCGAAACAAATACAAATATCGTCACCGGTTTGGACCGGCTTGCATACCATGCGATGGCAACAAGGATCGGAATCATCACATACCACGGCGTTGCCTCAAACAACCAAAGCGCGCCATCCAGCATCCAGCTGAGGGGTTGTGTGATCGGGTCAAGGACGGTTTTCAGCGCTGGCTTTGCCGCCAAAAACCCTTCTTCGATGCCTTTTGTCACATCACGTGACTGGATAACGCTGCTGCAACTCTCATTTAGGTTATCAAGTGAGGGAAACGGGAAGACAGGGCCGGAAGCCTCTTTTCCGCCCGCTTGTGCCATAAGGTCTGCCATCGAAAGGGGCGCACCGTCTCCGGCCTCGCCACACCAATCGCTGAGCCCTAAGGCGCTGAATATCTTATCATAAAAGGCCATGTTGTTCCTTGTCCCCTGACCGGCAAAATGCGGGCCGGCAAAATGCCCCCCGTCCAGTCAGACGAGGGGCAGATATCAAAGCGTTGGATTACTTAAGAAGCGCAGAAAGGTTTTCTGTGGCTTCTTCGTCCAACCATGCCGCCCAAACGTCTTTGTAGTTTGTCAGGAAGTACACGGCCGCTTCGTCATAGGACGCGTTGTTGTCCAAACGCCATGCCAGAATTTCACCCATCTGGTCGTTGGTGAAGCTGACGTTTGCCATCAAAGCTGCTGCTTGTGGTTCACGCTCTGAAAAACCGCCTGCCACTGCTGTCACAACTTTGGACGCAGGGTAGGCCGAGAAAGATGGGTTGGCGCAGTCAACGTCGCCGTTGCACGTGTGTGCGTCGGCGTCGAAATCGCCCACTTTAACGGCAACCATCGGGTATTTGCCCAAAACGGCTGTTGGCGCCCAGTAGTAGCCGAACCATGGTGCCTTTTCTTCAAACGCCGCAGCGATCGACGTCTGCAGTGTTTCACCGGAACCGTGCTGGAAGCGCTCAAGCCCGCCACCGGCCGCGTCCAAAGCGATCAGGTTGTTGTTGTTGATGATGTCGCACGCCCAGCCTGACGGACAATCGTGGAACTTGCCGCCGACTTTCTCTGGGTTGGCCATGATGCCTTCCCATGTTGTCAGCTCTGGGTTGGATTCCGCAAGATAGGCAGGGATCCACCAAGCTTCGACGCCGCCATCGGACAGAACATCCGCAAGCTCAACCAATTTACCTTCTTCCAACAGGCCCGGGTATGCCGGAGTGGAGTTCGCCCAGACTTCAGTCAGAATGTCAGGCTCACCTGTTTCGGTGATGGATGTGATGGCTGTCACGGTGGAAGACGGCACTTTTTGCACGTTGCAGCCCAAACCCTGTTCCATCAGGAACGCGGATACGGCTGTAACAACAGCAGAAGATGCCCAGTTCATTTCAGTGATCGTAACATCACCGCAATCCGCATATGCGGCAGAACCGGATGTCATCAACGCTGCAACTGCTGCGCCTTTCAAAAGTGTGGTTTTTTTCATTTTAATCTCCCTGAGATCGTTTGCCCTTGTTGATTTAAGGCCATGCGGTGGGCGTCCGGCATGGTTGATGCCCCACACGCAACATGCGCAAGGGACGGTAATTCCCGATCAGGCGCGGTGCCAGCCGGGTATGCGGTGCGGTGCAGATCATCCAATCACCGGCAATTCGGGTGCAGCACGTGTGCTCAACAGGTCAGCCCCGCCACCACGCACCACAATATTTTCTTCATGTACCATCATCAAACCGTCACCGTAAGACAAGGACGGCTCAATCGTCAGAACCATGTTTTCTTTCAATTCTGTGTTGTCGAAAGCCGCATGAGACGGCTGTTCTGTCAGTTGCATGCCAAGTCCGTGGCCCAGCCGTCCGATATCCCCGCCCGAGCCATCAAGTTCTGCAATCACCTTTGACATCGCCATGAACAAATCGCGGCATGTGTTGCCGGGTTTGGCAGCATCTATGCCCGCCTGGGTGGCACGCCACAGCACATCATAAGCGCGTTTTGCGGCATCATCTGCCGTGCCGATGGCCCAGTTGCGGTCAAAATCGCAAAAATATCCATCCCATGTGCAGCCTGTGTCCAGCATCAGCACATCGCCATGTTGCAAAGGGCGCTGCGTTGGTGGCGAAATCACGTCGGCATAGCCCCCCTGGGCGGCCGCACCCACAACATAAGGGGCGTCATCTGCCCCTGCCTGCAGCGCTGCAATCCGAAAGGTGCGAAACACATCTTCAAGCGGTTGACCAAGCGACATGATCTCGGGAACACGGGCAAACGCCGCGGACCCGATGCCGCAGATATGGCGCAGTTTTTCAATCTCGGCGCCGGACTTCACCATGCGCAGCCCCTGAACCAGCCCTGTCACATCAACGATGTTCAGCCCCGGCAGACCGGCCATCAAGTTTTGCCAATCCCCAAGAGGCATCTGCAGCTTGGTCTCGTGCCCCATCATAACGCCAAGTTTGGCACCCGTTTGCGACAAAGGCGCAAGCACGTCGTGCAGCAGGCTTATGCCGTCGTCCTCCGGCGCAGGCGCACTCCATGTCCGAATATCCTTAAGCCACGAACGCCCCATCAATTCAGCACCAATTTCAGGGATAACCGCAACCGGCTGACCGTTGGCGGGGACAAACACAAACCAAGGCCGCGTCGGGCTTTGCCAAAATAGCGTGTGGAACCCCGTGAAGTAACGCACGTCCTGTTCGCTCATCAGCAGCAGACCATCAATGCCGGCGGCGGCCATCAACGCTTGCGCGTTTTCGGTACGTGCACGAAACTCAGAATGGGCAAAACCCCGTTCGGACACCGCGCCATTCATGTGGTGTACCCCTGGCGCGAAGGCGTCCGGTCATTCCGGCCATTCACAATGGCATGGGCTGAAAATTCTGCCATCTCACCGCGCCACACCTGACGTCCGAAGCAGAAGGGTACACCCGCGCCGTCTCGGATCACTTGTTCCAGTTCTATAACGGCATGACTTGCCGCAATGTTCAGCAATTCTGCCTCGGACGCACCTGCACCGCGCATCCGGATCACGATATCACCAGTGCTGGCCGAGGTGCCGTAGCGATTGGCCAGAATTTGGGTCGTGGACTGCGCCAGATCGTGATCCAGAAAATCGGGGAACCTGTCCGCCAGCAAATATTCCGTTTCGACAAATATCGGATGTGCGCATGTGCGAAACAGGCGCACATACTGTAAAATCTCGGTGCCGACCGGTTGCTCCAACGCAGCAGCTAACTGGGTGTCGGCAGTCGTCTTGGCGGTGTCGGTGACTTCGATTTTCAGATCAACGTCGTTGGTCTGGGCAGTGCCGACAAAGCTGACCATGTTGCTGACATTGTATGTCAGTCTCTTGGGCGATACGAAACGCCCGCGCCGGTCCGAACTGTAAACAAGGCCTTCGCTTTCAAGCGCTTCCAGTGCACGGCGCCCTGTCATGCGGCTTACGCCATACGTTTGGGACACGCTGCGTTCGGATGGAAGAATATTGTGTTCTTTCAACGCGCCATCCGCGATCTGGACACGGATGTCATCAGCGATCTGGAGAAAGCGAGGACGCGGTGATGGATCACCTTTACGGCCTGTGTTGCCTTGTCCATCCATCAAATCGTCTGTCCTCGAATCGCTCACTTCGACCAAAGTTATTTGGTATATACCAAATCAATCAACCCCCTTTTTTGCGCCTTTTTTGCGATTGACACAAGCAACTTCAGTGCAGTTAAATTGGCGCTGGAAACTGGTATATACCAAATGATGATGAAGGGTGGCAGCGGACTATGAGCAACCAAATCGAAACGCTGATGTTCGAAACCGATCAGGGGCTTGGGGCGCGCGCACGTCTGGGATTGATCGTGTTGCAAACAGATCAAACCATCGAACATGAATTTGCCCGGCTTTTTAGCACACTTCAGGATGTTGCCCTGTATGCCGCCCGCATCCCGAATGCGATGGACGTGTCCCCGGATACGCTGCGCCAAATGGCGATTGATCTGCCGCAAACAGCGGGTCTGTTGCCGCCCCGGTTCGGGTTTGATGTAATGGGGTATGCCTGTACGTCAGGGGCCACGATGATCGGCGAAGACCGTGTCGCGGCCATGATCAGGGACGTGCATCCGGATGTGACAACCACCAATCCTATCACCGCGTGTAAAGCAGCGCTTGCAGCATTGGGGTTGAAGAAAATAGGTTTGGTGACGCCCTATCCGGTTGATGTGACCGTCGAAATGCAAGCCAACCTGCAGGCTGCAGGGTTTGAAACAACCGCTGTTGCAACTTTTCAGGAATCCGACGATTTCACCGTGGCAAGGATCAGTCCTGACAGCATCCTGCAAGCAGTCACACACATCGGGGCGCGTGACGAATGCGACGGTGTCTTTGTGTCTTGCACAAGCCTGCGCGCCTTGCAGGTCATTGAACAGGCCGAAAAGACCATCGGCAAACCGGTCATTTCAAGCAATCAGGCCTTGGCTTGGCACATGATACGCCTTGCGGGATTGACCGATCCCGTCCCACAGGCAGGCCGCCTATTTTCCCGACCTCTTTCCGAACAGGACGCCCCATGACCCAATCCCTTCCCAGTCACGCACAAGTTGTCATCATCGGCGGCGGTATACATGGCTGTTCTGTGGCGTATCATCTGGCGAAAGCCGGTTGGAAAGACGTCATTTTGTTGGAACGCAAAGCCCTGACCAGCGGCACAACATGGCACGCGGCAGGGCTCGTTGGTCAATTGCAAGGCAGTCACGCAACAACGGCGTTTGCCAGCTACGGTGTTGAATTGTTGCAAGAAATCGAAGCCGAAACAGGCCAGAACCCCGGCTTTCGGCAATCAGGATCCATTTCGATTGCAGTGAACGAAGAACGCTTGGCCGAATTGAAACGCAAAGCGGATTTCGCGTCGCTCTTTGGGATAGAAGCGCATTATATGCCAACCGACGCCATCGCCGAACGCTGGCCTTTGATGAATGCCGATGGTGTATTGGGCGGCATTCACATGCCCTCGGACGGGTCCGCAAACCCGATTGACCTGACCCAAGCCTTGGCCAAAGGTGCACGCATGCACGGCGCCACGATCCGCGAACGCATCAAGGTCGAAGAGGTGCTGACAGACGCGGGCAAAGTCACCGGCGTGCGCACAAACGAAGGCACGATCACAGCCGATGTTGTGGTGAACTGCGGCGGCATGTGGGCGCGTGAATTGGGCCAGAAAAATGGGGTAGGGGTGCCGCTTCATGCCTGCGAACACTACTATCTTGTGACAGAACCGATCCCTGATTTGCCCAGCGATCTACCAGTCCTGCGATCCTATTGCGATGGCACCTACTGGAAGGAAGATGCGGGCAAATTGCTGTTCGGTTTCGCACATTTCCATGCCAAAGCCTGGGCCAAAAGCGGCATCCCCGAAAGCTTTGAATTTGACAGCCTGCCTTTCATCGAAGACGACGTGATGGAGGTATTGGACCTGAGCATGAACCGCGTGCCAATCCTTCAGGAAACGGGCATCCGAACGTTTTTTAACGGGCCCGAAAGCTACTCCCACGATGGGCGGTTCACCTTGGGGGAAGCCCCTGATCTAAAAGGCTATTACGTCTTGGCAGGTGTGAATTCAACGGGCATTCAATCCGGCCCCGGCGCGGGCAAAGCGCTGGCCGACTGGATCATGGCGGGTCACCCGACACTGGATCTGGCCGAAATGGACCCCGCCCGCATCGAAGACTGGCAAGCCCGTGATCCTTACCTACAAGAACGCTGCCCCGAGACGCTGGTACTGACCTATGCGATGCATTGGCCCGGTCGCCAAAGGACCACGGCCCGTGGCTTGCGGCGCACGCCATTCTACCACCCGATGAAAACCAAAGGCGCTGTCTATGCCGAGGCCCAGGGCTGGGAACGTCCCGGCTGGTTTGCACCCGAGGGTGTCGCGTCGGAATACGATTACTCCTTCCATCGCCCAAGCTGGTTCGACCACGCCCAAGCCGAACAAAAGGCCGCCCGCGAAGATGTGGCGATGATTGACTATTCCATGCTGGGCAAACTGATGGTCGAGGGGGCGGATGCGCTGACCTTCCTGCAACGCGTTTGCACCAACGACATCGACGTGCCTGTTGGTCGCGTGGTCTACACACTGATGTTGAACGAACGTGGCGGCATCGAAAGCGACGTGACCGTGGCGCGCCATGGGGCAGACAGCTTTATGGTGATGTCCTCGATCTCGCACACCCGCCGTGATGCAGACCATTTGCGCGCCCATGTTGCCGCGGATGAAGATGTGCGGCTGCGTGATGCCACCACAGACCATGCGGTGCTGTCGGTTGCAGGGCCCAAAGCCCGCGACGTGCTGGCCGCTGTCTGCGACGTCGACCTGTCAAACGACAGTTTCCCTTTCAACAGCCTTCAAAAGTTCCACATCGGCCACGCCCCTGTCTTCGCACAGCGGCTGTCCTACACCGGCGAAATGGGCTGGGAGATTTTCATCACCCCCGATTTTGCCGAACATGTGTTTGAGGTCTTGTGGGAGGCCGGCGTCCCGCTTGGGCTGCGGCTGGTGGGTGGTGAAGCCCTAAATGCGCTGCGGGTCGAAAAAGGGTTTTTGCATTGGGGTCATGACATGTCTTACACCGAAGCCCCGCATCAAGTTGGTTTGGGGTTCATCTGCAAGCCAAACAAGGCGGTGCCGTTTGTCGGATGCGATGCGTTTGTGCGCCGCAAGGCCGACGGTAAGGGCCCGTTTTTATGCCATGTGAAGTTGCACGACCCTACACCCCTTCTTCATCACAACGAGCCGGTTTTGAAAGACGGCGCTGTCGTCGGGTACTTAGCAAGCGGCGCCTATGCCTATGCGCAGGGCGCCGCAATCGGAACCTGCTTTATTGATGCGGCGGATCGTGCTTCAGTCGCGAGCGGCGCTTACGAAGTTGTTGTCGAAGGGAAAGCGATTGCCGCTACAGTGCAGCTGAAACCCTTTTCCAAACCACTGTCCTAAGCGTAAGCCGCGAAACCAAAGGCGGATGGTATAAAGATGAACGACATGGAGACCGGGAACTGGAACACGCAAACGCTGCTGGGTAAGTTGATTGCTTACCCAACCGTCAGCGCGGACCCCAACATCGACCTGATCACGTTCTGCGCCGATCTGTTGCAAACGGTTGGTGCAAAAACCACCATCTTGCGGGACGCGACCGGTAAAAAAGCCAATCTTTACGCAACCATCGGCCCGCAAGATCGCCCCGGTGTTTTATTGTCGGGGCACACGGATGTCGTCCCCGTTACTGGCCAGAACTGGACCGTACCGCCTTTTGAAATGACGGAACGGGACGGCAAATTGTTCGGGCGCGGGACCTGCGACATGAAAGGGTTTGTTGCCTCAAGCTTGGTTTGTGCGCTTAAGGCGGCAACGCTTGATCTGCGCACGCCCTTGCACCTTGCCCTGTCCTACGATGAAGAAATCGGCTGTGTTGGTGTGCGGTCCTTGATTGATATGCTGGCCGCAGCACCGTTTGTGCCGCAGCTTTGTATTGTTGGCGAACCCACATCAATGCGGGTTGCGACCGGTCACAAAGGCAAGACAGCAGCCAAGGTCCAAGCCACCGGCGTCGCGGCCCATTCAGCGCTTGCACCAACGGGTTTGAACGCGATCCACATGGCCTGTGATATGATTGGCTTCCTGCGTGACATGCAGGCAGACCTCAGCCAGTCCGGCACACGAGATGACGACTATGATGTGCCATATAGCACGGTTCATGTGGGAACAGTTGTGGGCGGCACCGCCCTGAACATTGTACCGGATCATGCAGAATTCCTGTTTGAAATCCGCAATCTGGCTCAGGAC